>CAYZLC010000015.1:0-17210 GCA_964479365.1 uncultured Dehalococcoidia bacterium | reverse complement strand
GAGGGGTAAGGCCGGACCTCTTCGTCTTAGCCTTGCAATCGTTATAGTAATGTTGCGCGAGGGCGGATAATGTGACGCAGGTCACAGTTTGAGTGAATAGTGCATAGTGAAAAGTGAGTAGTGTGTAGTGAGAAGGTGAGCGTCATTGGGGCTGCGTGCTGGGTGCCGCGTTGGCGCGCTCCGCTCGATCCTTCGAGAGGCCCCTCTGTCCTTCTTTGAAGGACTCCGGGGGGTTCCTCAGAACGAGCGGGAAGGGGCGTCCAGTGGCTGGTGCTGCGAGTGCTGAGTGAATGGAGGTCTGGCGATGGATCTTGGGATTCGTGACAGGGTGGCGTTGGTGACGGGGGCTGGGCGGGGGATGGGGCTGGAGATTGCTCTGACGCTGGCGGGGGGGGGGTTTTGGGGGGGGGGGGGGGGGGGGGGTTGGGGGGGGGGTGCGCTCTGACTGGGGGGGGGGAGGGGGTGCGGGTGGCGGTGAACGATCTGTTTCAGGAGAGGGCGGACGAAGGCGCGGCGGAGGTCGGGAAAGCGGGAGGCAGCGCGATTGGCGTAGCGGGCGACGTAACGGACCTGGAGGCGGTGGGCGCGATGGTGAAGGCGGTGAACGATGAGTTCGGCGCTCTGGATATTCTCGTGAACAACGCGGGGATTCCGGCGGTGACGGCCCGCGACGCGGTGCCGGCGACGGGAGGCTTCTTCGCGGGGAGCGATCGCGAGCAGTGGGAGCGCACGATGGGGCTGATCACGTATGGCGTGCTCAACTGCTCGCGTGGGGTGATCGAAGGGATGTCGGAGCGGCGCTGGGGGCGGATCATCAACATCATTTCGGATGCCGGGCGCGTGGGAGAGCCGCGGCTGGTGGCGTACTCGATGGCGAAGGCAGGAGTCATCGGGTTCAGCAAGGCGCTGGCGAAGGAGACAGGGCGCTTCTGCGTGACGGTGAACTGCGTGTCGCCGGCGACGACGGAGACTGAAGCCACGGCGGCCTGGATCCAGGCTCAGGGCGAGCAGATCATGCGTCAGTATCCGCTCGCGAAGGGGCTCAACCGCCTCGGCAAGCCGTCGGACATCGCGAACGCGGTGGCCTTCCTGGCATCGGAGCGCGCGGAGTGGATCACGGGACAGGTGCTGAGCGTGAACGGCGGGTACTCGATGGCGGACTGAGCGGCGAGCCGCCGCTATTTCAGGACAAAGGCACATAGGCACAAATGCACAAGGCACTAAGAGGGTTGGAATATCGTCTTCTTAACCACTGCTTCGTGTCCTGGTTTGTTTGTGGTTAAGCGGGGCCTGGTCTGTACGGGCCTCAACTATTTCTGAACTTTAACCGTCCAGCTACCGAGATGGGTGTAACGCGGGTTCGTATGGTGCCGTCGTAGCTTGTAGCGAGGTTCCCAGAGAGAGAAAGAAGCGTGGGGGCTGCCTGTTTTTGAGTGTACGTAGTGCGAAAATAGCCCGGGTGTGGCCGTGCGCCGCCGCGGTAGTGGTGACGCTGCTTATAGGCGGCCTCGTTCTAATGGACGGGGAGGTGCCGAGCGCGTTCACGACCCTGTTCTTCATACCGATTATCTTCGTCGCGTACCGGTACTCGCTGCAGATGGCGCTGTTCATCGCCGGCATGGCGTCGGTGTTCAGCAGTCCGGCGATGGAGCTTGCCGGCGTGGACCTGGACTCGTCGGTGATGCCGGTGCTGTGGTTGGGCTGGCCGGCTGTGTACCTGTTCCTCGCAGTGAGCCTGAACCAGTGGTCGAGCATACAGCAGCAGCGCGCGCAACTGGAGGCCACCGAGCGCGGGCTGATGGACGTGAGCGCCCGGAATGACCGGCGTGAGCGAGAGCTGGAGACGCTGTCCGCGATCCACACGACCATCCTTTCCGAGAACGACGAGAAGGCTGTCGTGGATGAGATCACGCGCAGAGTGGCCGAAGTCTGTGGCGCGAAGATCTGCACGATCACGGTGCCGATAGGCACAACGGGGCAGCGGCCCTTCCTTCCGGTGGGCTTTACGGAGCAGGTCTTCAATCGTTTCTTCCCGGACGGCGCGCCGTTCGGGGAAGGCGTAGAAGGGTGGGCGATGCTGCACCGGCGTGTGGCCGCCTCGAGCAACGTCTTCGAAGACCCTCGCTACGACAAGATCCGCGACTTTGCGGCGCTGGCGGGCATCGTGTCGGCAGCGGCTGCGCCAGTGGAGCTGGAGCAGGACCTGCGCGGCGCGCTGGTCATCTGCTATGGCGAAGAGCGTGAATTCACCCCGGAGGAACTGACGCGCCTCGAGCGTCTGGCGCAGCAAACGGAGCTGGCGATACGGACGGCGCGGCAACGCGAGTCGTTGGCGCGCCTCGCGTTCGAGACGGCGCTCGCCCTGACCGAAGCTATCGAGAGCCGAGACCCGTATACAGGCGATCACTGCCGGCGGCTGGCGGAGTACGCGGGCATCATGGCGGGCAAGCTGGCGCTGCCGCCGAAGGAGATCGAGGTCGTACGGCTGGGAGCGGCCCTGCACGACATGGGCAAGATTGTGGTACCGGATTCCATCCTCAAGAAGCCCGGAAAGCTGACGCCGGAGGAGTACACGATCATCAAGCAGCACTGCTACTCCGGCGGCCAGATCTGCAAGCGAGTGGGCTTCCTGATGAACGCCTACCCGGTCGTCTACCACCACCACGAGCGATGGGACGGAAAGGGTTACCCGGACGGCCTGGCGGGGGAGAGGATACCTCTGGGCGCGCGCATCGTGTCGGCCGTGGATGCGTATGATGCGATGACCAGCGACAGACCATATCGGAGCGCGATGCCGTTGGAAGAGGCGACTGCGATCCTGAAGGACGGGGCCGGCCGCCAGTGGGACCCCCGAGTGGTGAGGACGCTGCTGGATAGCGCGGAGCTTCAGGAGCGATTCGATCACTCGCACGATGGCTACGATGTGCACGCGGAGGCTCACGGCCTGACCCTGCCGCGCGAGATCGAAGAGACGATCGAACGTCTCTAGGCGTTGACCTCGTCTGCGTCTGCGGTCTTTCCCGCCCATAGTCCCAACTGATCGAGCTCGCCCTTAACCAGGTTGGTGCCGTGGATGCCGATCAGGCGGAAGCGATCGCGTTCGTTGACTACGCTATCGAGGAGAGAACGGGCGGCGGCGGCGATCTCAGCGGCGTCATCAGTCGGCTGGGGACGGCTGGTCTGGCGGGTGATGGTGCGGAAGTTCGCGTAGCGTAGCTTGATGACAATGGTGCGCGCTTTGGAGTCATTCTCGGCTAACCGGCGCGCGACTTCGGCTGCGATGCGGTCCAGCTCCGCGTGCAACTCCGGACCGTCCCTAAGGTCGCGAGGGAAGGTAGTCTCAGCGCCGACGGATTTTCGTTCCTGGTCCGTTTCGACGGGGCGATCGTCCACGCCCTGCGCCATCTCGTGGAGCATTAAGCCGCGAGAGCCGAGGACAGCTTCGAGCTGCGCAAGATCGGCCGCGGCGATCTGGCCGATCGTGTGGAAGCCGGCGCCGGTGAGGATGGCCTCGGCTTTCGGGCCCACGCCCCAGAGCGCGCGCACCTTGAGGGGCGCCAGGAACGCGGCCTCGGCGCCCGGCGGCACGATGACAAGGCCGTCCGGCTTCTCCCTGTCGGAGGCGATCTTGGCGACGATCTTGTTCGTGGCCATGCCAACGGAGAGGGTGAGGCCGGTGCGGCTCTTCACTTCATCCTTCAGGTATCGCCCCAGCGACTCGGGCCCGCCGAAGGCGTCCACCTGTTGTGTCGCATCAAGGAACGCCTCGTCGAGTGATAGCGGCTCAACCAGCGGCGTTACAGACCGGAATACGGCCATCACCTCGCGAGATACTGCGATATAGCGGTCGAAGCGCGGCGGTACGCGGACGGCGTCCCGGCAGAGCCTGAACGCGCGTGCCATGGGCATGGCGGAGCGGACGCCGAAGCGGCGCGCCTCATAAGAGGCGGCCATGACGACGCCGCGGGCCTCTGGCGGGCCGCCGACGACGACCGGCTTGCCTCGCAGCTCGGGCTTGTCTAGCTGCTCGACGGAAGCGTAGAAGGCGTCGAGGTCAGCGTGGATGATCGTGCGCGGCATGGGGCAATGATAGCGTGAGGGCGAGGTGATCGGTGCTAAACTTAATTACTCCGATGGTTGCGCAGAGGCCGCGGAGGCGGCAGTACAGTAGCGGGGACGAGGCGCTCGACGCGAGGATCGCGGAGCTGGTGGAGGCGGGCGGGTACACGAACGACGCGGACCTCCTCCAGGAGATGATAATGACCTGCTTCCGTCTCGCCCGGGACCGGTCGGACCGGGGAGAGATGAAGCTGGTGAACGCGGCGCTGAAGGAGTTCGCGTATTCGTTCAAGGTATTCAAGGGGTACAAGAGCTACCGCAAGGTGGGCATCTTCGGTTCGGCTCGCACGACGCCCGAGGACGCCGCCTACGATGTGACGAAGCGGTTCGCGGCGGCGATAGCGGCACGTAACTGGATGGTGATTACGGGGGCGGGGCCGGGGATCATGGCGGCGGGCCACGAGGGCGCGGGCGCGGAGCGCAGCTTCGGCGCGGCGATATGGCTGCCGATGGAGTCCGAGCCGAACCTGTTTATCGAGGGCGATGCGAAGCTCATCAACTTCAAGTACTTCTTTACGCGGAAGGTGACTTTTCTGAAGGAGTCGGACGCCTTCGCGCTGCTACCGGGAGGGTTTGGGACGCTGGACGAGGCGTTCGAGCTTCTGACGCTGATGCAGACCGGGAAGAGTCAGATCCACCCTGTCGTCTTGCTTGATGAGCCGGGCGGCACGTACTGGACGGAATGGCTGAGGTTTGTGGACGATCATCTGCTGGCGCGGGGGCTTATCTCCAAAGAAGACCTCCAGCTCCTGAGGCAGACGGCCACGGTAGAGCAGGCGGTGGACGAGATCACCGGCTTCTACGCGAATTATCAGTCGCAGCGGTACGTGGACGGGCATCTCGTGCTGCGGGTGCTGCGCGTGCCGCCACAGGAAGAGCTCGAGAAGCTGTCGCTATCGTTCGCGGACATCCTGCGTTCGCCGCGGATGGAGCCTGTCGAAGCGGGCGCGAAAGAGATCGAAGACGGGGACGCGCTCGAGCTTCGGCGGTTGGCGTTAGATTTCAACCAGAGCAGCTTTGGGCGGCTGCGGCACCTTATCGATGATCTGAACCGGTACTAGTGCTAGTGAACAGTGGTTAGTGAACAGTGATCAGCGCCGTTCACCGCCCCTCGAAGATGGGTGGGCGCTTCTCCAGGAAGGCCTTGGCGGCCTCCAGGTGGTCCTGTGTTATGCCGGTCATGATCATTCCTTCGGCCTCGGCCTCGAGGAGCGTGGAGTAGTCCGAGGTGAGGGCCAGGTTCATGTTCTGCTTCATGCGGGCGAGGGCGATGGGCGGGCCGTTGGTGATCTTGGCGGCGAGGGCCATCGTCTCTTCGCGGAGGCGTTCGTCTGGGACGGCGCGGTTGACGATGCCGAGGCGCTCGGCTTCGCGGGCGTCAATCATGTCCGCGGTGAAGTAGAGCTCCCGCGCCCGGGCGGGGCCGACGAGGCGCTGGAGCATCCAGGTACCGCCGAAGTCCCCGGAGAAGCCCACGCGGGCGAAGGCAGTGCCGACCCGTGCGCTCTCGGCGGCGATGCGGATATCGCAGGCGAGAGCGAGACTAAGGCCGGCGCCCGCGACGGGGCCGTTGATCATGGCGATCGTCGGTTTGGGCATCTCGTGGAGCAGGCGGGAGGACTCCTCCTGCCGCCGGAGGCGGACGACGGGGTCTTCGCCAATCATGCCGCTTACCATGGCGGAGATGTCGCCCCCGGCGCAGAAGCCGCGTCCGGCGCCTGTGAGGATGACGCAGCGTACCTGCTGGTCGTCCGCGAGGGGCTGAAGGACGCTTGGTAGGGCGTCGAGCAGCTCAGTGTTGAGTGCGTTGAGCTTCTCAGGGCGGTTCAGAGTGACAGTGGCCAGATGGTCTTTGATCTCGGTGAGGACGATGTCCGAAGTGGCAGTCATTGGTTCCTCCTTCGCAGGCACGTTAGACGTGTAGTCATGATACTTGAGGCGCTCGCGGCGCGAAAATCTGTGTAAATATTGCTACTGGACCCGTTATGGGGGGTTTATTCACAAATTACGTGTGCGTACGTGGTTGACTTACGCGTTACGAGCGTTATGCTATGCGGCAATGGGAGGCATCTCGTAGCGAAAGCAGGAAAGGAGTCGTATGGAAGCCTACTGCATGAAGTGCCGGACCAAGCGTGAGATCAAGAACGCGCAGAAGGTCACGCTCAAGAACGGGCGACCGGCCACCCAGGGGACGTGCCCGGTGTGCGGCACGAAGCTGACGCGCATCGGTAAGGGATAGTCGCAGCAGCAGCCAGCGGCGCCCTGCCTCCGGCGGGGCGCCGCTGTCGTTTCTGTCATGCTTCAGCGCGTTGACCGGATGCAACTGGCGGTGCGAGACCGCCGGGAGGCTGCCACGACTTTCGCGGAAGTCTTGGGCGCGGAGACGGTTCAGGAAGACGAGCTGCGGGTCTTCGCCGCGTCCCGCACGGTGGTGCAGGCGGGAGAGAGCGAGTTCGAGCTGCTCGAGCCCGTCGGCGACGGAGCGGTCGCGACGCACCTCGAGCGCTGGGGCGAAGGTATTTTCGCCGCCGGATTCTCGACTGATGACCCGTCGGCGCTCGCGCGGCGGATGGCCGACCGCGGCCTGCACTTCACGGACGAAGGTGGGCAGATATTCATCGAGCCCGAACAGACCCGAGGGATGCGGACTGTTTTCACGAGCGCGAGTGAGCGCGAGCGTGTGGGGCTGATCTCGTGTTTGTACGAGGTGACAAATATCGTCGATGACCACCAGGAGGCGGCGTCTTTCTACGCCGATGCGTTCGGACTCGACGCCTCGCGGTTTTCGCCGATCAAGAGCGAGCAGTGGGGATACAAGGGTACGCTGACGCTGTTCAACCCACCGGCGCGCCTGGACCGCATCGAGCTGACGGAGATCACGGAACCGGCATTGGCGATGGGGCGTTTTTTCGCGCGGCGCGGGCCTTCGACGTACATGTGTTACGTGGAGACGGAGAGCACCGCAGCGCTTCGCGAGCGCCTCGAGAAACGCGGCTCGCGCTACACCGCAGGGCGCGAAGACGGCGGCGGGAACCTATGGATCCACCCGACGGCGCTGCACGGGATGCTGATGGGGGTCAGCCGCACGAACCTTGCTTGGACGTGGTCCGGGCGGCCGGAGCTGGCGCGGGCCTAGGCGGCGCCCTGGCGAGCTGAAGCTCCGCCGCGACACTAACAACGCATAGTGTCACGGAGAGTAGGGACACACCTTACCGGAAGCCCGCTGCCCAGCGAACATCGGCGGATAGCCGGTGGTGCTCGTGATCGTCGCCGCGATGTCCCGGGAATCGATCGCACCGCCCGACCGCGCCTTCCGAAATGAGGTCCCACTCGATCGGTATCCTACGAACATGCGGAGAGCAACAGGGTCTTTAACATTACATAGCCCCGACCGAGCGCAATCCAGCCCTCCCGGGGGAAGAGATTCAGTTGCTTGTTCACGCTTTGCCGAGTCACCCCGAGCATAGATGTCACTGGGCCGGCGCTGGGTCACTTTGTGGTAGGATTGCTTGCTTGGAGCACGCGTGGTCGCAGAGATTCGGTACACCGAGAGCGATGGGGTCAGCATCGCCTACCAGGTAGTCGGCAGTGGGCCCATCGACCTCGTGTATGTTCCCGGCTTCGTTTCGCACCTTGAATACAATTGGGAGCTGCCCGCGTACGCGCGGTTCCTGCAGCGCCTCGCCTCGTTTTCGAGGCTGATCATGTTCGACAAGCGCGGGACCGGTCTCTCCGACCGCGTGTCGGACAAAGAGCTACCCACGCTCGAACAGCGGATGGACGACGTTCGCGCCGTGATGGACGCGGCTGGGTCGCAGAGCGCAGCGCTCTTTGGCGTCTCCGAAGGTGGCCCGATGTGCGCGCTCTTCGCCGCCACATATCCAGAACGGACGGCAGCGCTGATCATGTACGCGGCGTATGCGTCGGGGCCGCTGGTCGAGGACAGCCCGTGGCGCCGCCGGGCCACCCAGATCCTATCCGGCATCACCATCTCCCGTAGGTACTGGGGGAGCGCGCTTGGCCTACGGATGTTCGCCCGGCTGTTCGCTCCGTCCGCCGCTTCGGACAAGGACTATCTGAAGTGGTACTCGACGTGGCTGCGGCTGTCCGCGAGTCCGGGCGCCGCGGCGAGCCTCATGCTCATGAACGCTCACGTGGATATCCGCGGCGTGCTTTCAGCGATCCGCGTGCCCACGCTGCTTCTGCACAGAAGAGACGACCGGCTATCACGCATCGAGCAGTCCCGCTACATGGCCGGCCAGATTCCCGGCGCGCGTCTGATCGAGTTGCCAGGCGTGGACCACTTCGTCTGTGCCGGAGACGCGGACTCGATCGTCGATCACGTGGAAGAGTTCCTTACCGGGGCGCACACAGCGGCGGAACGGGAACGCATCCTCGCGACAGTCCTGTTCACTGACATCGTCGGATCGACGGAACGCGCGGCCACTCTGGGTGATCGTCGTTGGCGAGAACTGCTTGAGATGCACAACAGTGTGGTTCGGCGGGAGATCGCGCGCTGGCGTGGGCGGGAGGTTAGCACCGAGGGAGACAGCTTCCTCGCCACGTTCGACGGCCCGGCTCGAGCGATTCGTTGCGCCCGTGGTATCACCGCCGCCGTACACGAGCTCGGTATCGATGTGCGCGCCGGGCTCCACACGGGGGAGTGCGAGGTGATGGGGGACGACATCGGTGGCATCGCGGTCCACATTGGTGCGCGCGTCAAAGCGCTCGCCGACCCACGCGAGGTGTTCGTCTCCAGCACGGTCAAGGATCTTGTAACGGGCTCGGGCATCGAATTCCGGAGCCGCGGTACCCATGTCCTCAAGGGTGTTCCGGGAGAGTGGCGCCTCTTTTCAGTTGAGCAAGCATGACGAGCCAAAGCTGCTCCGGCGGCGGCGCGCACTGACGGTCAACCGCCCGGGTACCGCAAGTCGACGCGAGTGAGGCGTTTCCTACGCCAACCTGGATAAGAAGACGCCAGGCAATGGGTGTGGAGTAGGCATACCAGGGGTGCAAACCCTCTGCTTGCAGGGCCTAGGCTCACGCGCTCGAATCTGGCCGAGACGGTGGGCAGGCAAGCTACTGCGCGCTATCTATCGCAATCGTGCCGTCGTGAGCTTCGGCGATCCAGCGGGCGATGGCGAGACCGAGGCCGGTTCCGCCTAGTTCGCGCGAGCGGGCCTTATCGGCGCGGTAGAAGCGGTCGAAGATCCTGGGGAGGGCCTGCGGTGGGATGCCACGGCCGCTGTCCACCACGCGGAGGACTGCCTTGCCGCCCTCCCTGTTGAGGTCCACGCGGACGTCGTCGTCGTCGTCGCTGTACTTGATGGCGTTGTCGAGGAGGATCGTGATTAGCTCCCGCAGGCGCGTCTCGTCGCCGCTGACCTCGACGCGATCGCGGGTTGCTATGTCGAGCGAGATGCTCTTGGGCTCGGCCAGGAGGCGCATCTGGCGAACGGTGTCCGCCGCCAGAGCGCCGAGGTCGATAGGCTCGCGCCTGAACCTGGCCTGACCGGCGTCTGCCTGCGCGAGTGTGAGCATCTGTCCGACCAGCGCGCTGAGGCGGTCTGTTTCTCCTATGATGTCCTGGACGGAGGCGATGTTGGCCTGCACGGGCTGTTCAGCGCCGCGCTCCAGCACTTCGGCGTTGGCGCGAATGAGCGCCAGGGGGGTACGGAGTTCGTGTGAGGCGTCGGCGACGAAGGCGCGCTGGCGGTCCATCGTCGTTTGGATCGGGCGGAGGGCGCGGCCGGCGAGCCAGAAGCCACCGCCGAGGCCGAGCAGCAGGCTGGCGCCGGCTCCCGCGCCGAGAATGAGCATCAGCCGGCGCAGGGCGTCGCGTTCGGGCTCGGTGCTGCGTCCCACTTCGAGCACGAACCGCCCGTTCTCGCCGCGGCCGAGCGGCATTACGTATACTCGAAGGTCTTCGCCCTCGGACGAGGTGGTGTCGACGAAGGTGGGCCCGTCCGCGACGGCTTCGTCGAGCGCGTCGTTGGAGGCGAGGCCGGCGGGATCGGCGTTCGGGGTGCTGCCTATGACGGCGCCATCCGCGGTGGCGACGGCGTAGAAGTAGCCGCCGGCCGTGAAGTTCGGGCCGATCTTGATGTCGCGGAGCTGACCGCCGTCGCGTACACGTTGCAAGACGCGCTCCACGAGTGGAAGACTCTCGCGTTCGGCGCGCGCGGCGAGGTCATCGTTGACCTGGTCCAGGAGCATTCGCCGGGCGGATAGGAATACTGCAGCGCCGATGAGCACGACGATGAGGGTGAGAGCAGCGGCGAACCAGAGCGTGAGCTGCCAACGGGCGCGCCCGAACACGTCAGTCTCCCAGCGCGTAACCGACGCCGCGCACCGTACGGATCAGCTTTTGGCCGTTGCCTCGGTCCACCTTGCGTCGTAGGTAGGCCATATAGACGTCTACCAGGTTCGAGTCGGTGCCGTAGTCATAGCCCCAGATATGGTCGAGGATCTGCGTGCGGGTGACGACCCGGCCTTCGTTGCGCATGAGGAACTCGAGGAGGCTGAACTCCTTGGGGCTCAGCTCGATCGCGTGGCCTTCTCGATCAGCGCGACGCCTGCGGAGGTCGAGGCGAAGCCCGTTCACTTCAAGGTGTGTGGGCTCGCGGGCATGCACCTTCCGGCGCCCGAGGGCGCGCAGGCGAGCGAGGAGCTCTTGGAAGGCGAAGGGCTTCGGCAGATAGTCGTCGGCGCCGGCGTCGAGGCCGCGGACGCGATCGTCTATGCCGTCGAGGGCCGTGAGGAGCAGGACGGGCGTGTCCATGCGGTTTCGGCGGAGAGTGCGGCAGACTTCGAAGCCGTCCATGCCGGGTAGAAGGATGTCGAGAACGATGACGTCGTGCGAGCCGTCGGTGGCCATGGCGAGGCCTTCTTCGCCGTCGTGGGAGAGGTCCACGGTGTGGCCTTCCTCTTCCAGCACGCGGCGGACGACCTGGGCGAGACGGCGTTCGTCTTCGACGACGAGGATGTACATGGTGGGTTAGCTGTTAGCTGTTGGCTGTTAGTTTCACATGATAGACGGTGAAGATTAAAGGAACGTTAAAGCGAGTGAGTAGTGAACAGTGGTTAGTGAACGGCGTCGGTGAACGGTGGCGCATTAAGCGTTTCTAATGAGTCTTTAATGGAACCTTAAGCAGGGGCCTCTAGCATGTGACATAACACACATGACGAGAGAGGAGATTTCGATGAAGGGTTTACTACTGGTTATCGCAGGGGCTTTCGTGATCGGCGCCGGAGTGCTCGTCGCCACCGGCGCCGGCGCTCAGGAGGGCGAAGGCGAGCGGCGAGGCGAGCGGTTTATCGCCGAGACGGCGGAGAGGCTGGGGGTCACGCCTGAGGAGCTGACGACGGCGATGACGGGCGCGCAGTTCGAGATCATCGACGAGAAAGTCGCCGACGGCACGCTGACCGAAGAGCAAGGGGCGAAGCTGAAGGAACGGATCGAGGAGTACGGACCGCTCTCGATAGCCGGGCTGAAGCACCGCGACGGGAGCAAGGTGGTCTGCCGGGGCGCGAAGCTGGTGTTGGGCGCGGCGGCGGAGGTGCTGGCGATGGATCGCGGTGAGATCGCGGAGGCGATCCGGTCCGGCCAGAGCCTGGTGGCGATCGCCGAGGGGCAGGGGCAGAGTGTGGAAGAGTTTACGGAGGCGCTCCTGAACGCGATCAAGGAGCAGCTGGACGCCAAGGTCGCAGAGGGCGCGATCACGCAGGAGCAGGCGGACCGGGCGTTCGGGGCGATCGAGGAGCAGATCGACAGGATCATGCAGTTCGAGGGCTCGGGAGCGCCCGGCCTCTGCCACCGACCGGCCAACGGCGACGGACCGGCGCGGCAGCGACAAGCTTCGCCCGCACCGTAAGACAACTGAATACGATTAAATACGATTTTTGGCTCGAGGAGGCCCGCCGCCGGCGGGCCTCCTCGGTTTGCTGGGGCAGTTTGTTTGGCAAAATGGGGTTGACAAGGCCAGTCTCGAAGATATATCGTACGATATACTGTACAGGCTATGAGAAGGAGGACGGATATGAAGTGGTTAGCAATTGGTTTCGGGATACTGTTCATGGCCGGGGTGCTTCGCTGGAGGCGGCGGGCGCGCTGGGAGCAATGGGTGAATCCCGATGCATAGACGGGGGCCGGGAAGCGGGCGCTGGCGGTCCTGGTTCGGCTTCGAGCCGCATGGGCACGGGCCGGAGCCGTGGGGCTGGCGGCGGCGTTTCTTCGAGTCGGGCGAGGTGCGGCTGGCGATATTGTCGCTGCTGGCGGAGCGGCCGATGCACGGCTATGAGCTGATGAAGGAGATGGAGGCGCGTTCCGGCGGCATGTACCGCGCCAGCGCGGGGACGATCTATCCGAACCTCCAGCAGCTGGAGGACGAGGGGCTCGTGCGGATGGAGACGAGCAAAGACGGCAAGCGTGTGTACTCGATCACGGACGAAGGACGGAAGGCGCTCGAAAAGGATGCGCAGGGTGTAGAGCGCATCTGGAGCCGTGCTTCCGCGTGGGATGGGTGGCGGGACGCGTTCAGTCCCGGTGGGACGGAGGTCATGGGCCCGCTGATGCAAGTGGCGCAGTCGGCCTTTCGGGCGGCGGCGCGCGGGGATGCGGCGCAGGTCGAACGAGTGCGCGATGTGCTTCGGACGGCGGGCGAGCAGCTGGAGAAGATGGGGGCGAGAAACGGGAACAAGGTCAAGGAAGATGATGGGTCGATTGAGAGGCGGAGATAAAACACAAAGGCACGAAGGCACGAAGATTTTGATTGGGATTGCTGTCTTGTGTTTTCGAGTTGTGAGTTCGCGGTGCTTTGATGTCATCCGTCGCGGGCGACGAGCCTGTCGCAGCTTACGCATACGGGTGCGTCACATGAAAGGACGAATAGGATGACGTCGTCGATTGAGGCTTGGAACGCGAGGATCGAGGCGCATGACGCGCAGTCGCTGCGGGCGCGCGGCGACAACCCGGAGGAAGAGGACTGGTGGAGCACCCTCGCCGGTGGTTTTCGCGCAGATCCTCGCCGAGAAGATGATCCGGTCGTCAACCTGCTGGCGGGCTGGGTCACCCCCCAGAGCACGGTACTAGACGTGGGAGGCGGCGCCGGCCGGTACGCATTGCCGCTGGCGCTGCTCTGCCGCGATGTCGCGGTCGTCGAGCCGTCTCCCGCGATGGTCGCACAGCTCAAGGAAGGGGCGCGAGCTGAGGGGATCGAGAACGTGGCAGTCGTTCAGGCCGGTTGGGAAGACGCGAAGGTCGAGCCCGCAGACGTCGTGGTGTGCGCAAATGTCGTATACGGTGTCGCGGATATCGCGCCGTTCGTAACGAAGCTGGACCGACGCACGAAGGACCGGGTAGCGGTCGTGGTCTATATGGACGCGCCGATGTCGATGCTGTCGCCGCTGTGGAAGGCGGTGCACGAGGAGGAGAGGATCGAACTGCCGGCGTTGCCCGAGCTGCTGCCGGTGTTATGGGAGATGGGGATCTTCCCGAATGTGGAGATGCTGCCGGCGATGGCGCCGAGGTCCGCGCCGAACATGGAGGCGGCGATCGGATTCGCGCGGCACATGTTGCATGTGCAGGCGGGGACGGAGAAGGACCAGCGGTTGCTGGAGAGGGCGCGAGAGCTGGCGGTGGAGACACCGGAGGGTGTGACGCTTCGGCGGAGTGCGGCGCGGCCGCTGGGGGTGGTGTGGTGGCGGGCCGTTTACACGCAACCCCCGATCCGTTAAGCGTGAAGTCCGACCGTCGAGCGGCCGCGGGTGCGACCCACCGGGTCGCATCTACGCGGATGGCGCGTCGTATAATCGGCCCGTCATGCGCGAGAACCGGGTGAAGCGAATGTGGGCGGCCAAGCAGGCGGCGCTTGGGGCGTGGCTTGAGATACCGTCTAGCTTCTCGGCGGAGGTGTTTGCGCGCGCTGGGTTCGACTGGATTACGGTCGACATGCAGCACGGCGTCATCGACTACCAGGTGGCGGTGACGATGCTGCAGGCGATCTCTACGACGGAGACCGTGCCGTTCGTGCGGGTGCCCTGGAACGAGCCGGGAATCATCATGAAATCGCTCGATGCGGGGGCGTACGGGGTGATCATCCCAATGGTGAACTCGCGTGCGGAAGCGGAGGCGGCGGTGGCGGCGTGCCGGTACGCGCCGCGGGGCATCCGTAGCTATGGCCCAATTCGCGCCGCTATGTACGCGGGCCGTGACTACTACGCGCACGCGGACACGGAGATCGCCTGCATCGCTATGGTCGAGACAAAGGAGGCGCTCGGGAACCTTGACGAGATTCTGAGCGTGGCGGGGATCGATGCAGTGTACGTCGGGCCGTCAGACCTCAGCGTATCGCTCGGGCTGGCGCCGGCGTACGATCACGACGAGCGGGTGTTCGTTGAGGCGATCGAGCGGGTGCTCGACGGTTGCCACGCGCATGGCGTCGTGCCGGGCATCCACGCCGGAGGCCCGATCGTGGGCCGGAAGCGGATCGAGCAGGGGTTCCTGATGGTCGAGATGTGCGACGACGCTGGGTCGCTGGCGCGGTCAGCGGCGGCGGACCTGAAGGCGCTGCGCTCTGTGGTTGGGGGTGAGACGGGAGTTGCGGTGTAGCCCGGGCAAATTGAGACGTGGATGTTACGCCTGCGCAGGCGTAACGGCGGTTGTTCGATCCTACAAGCGATGGAGGAACGAGCCCCAGAACAGGAGGTCGCGATGAAGACGAAGCGCGGAATGCCGCTATCAGAAGCGCTCGAGGAGATCTCTTCTGCCGTGGAGCGGCTGAAGGAAGAGGGTGCTGCGCGCGTCAACGGGTCGGAGGTCAAGCTAGACGACCCGGTGATACTGGAGATCGAGATGGAGGTGGAGAAGGGGAAGGCAGAGATCGAGTTCGAGATCAAGTGGCCGCCAGGGAAGTCGAAGCTGGGCGGCAAGGAGAGAGGGAAGGGTGGCGGCAGAAGGCGGTTGTTCTTTGGCGCTGTGACCGGCATAGCCCTCGGAGCGGCGGCGCTGACGATGATACGGCGCCGACGCGGGTCCGAGGGAGAGGACGAGATCTAGAGGCAGCGGACAGATGCGCCCCAGCGGGGCGCATCTACGCGGGGCTTCTCGGGGGCAAGGGGAAGAAGGCGCTGGTGCGGCGCGTATAGTCCTCGTATTCGGGCTTGGTGCGCTTGAGGGTGCGTTCGAGGAGCGAGACGCCGGAGACGCGCATCAGGAGCGCGGTCATGATGACGGGGCTGAAGACGGTCAGCCAGCCGTTGCCGGCGCCGGCGGCGATGATGTAGTAGCCCCACCAGAGCGTGGCGTCGCCGAAGTAGTTGGGGTGGCGGGTGTAGCGCCAGAGGCCGCGGTCCATGACCTTGCCCTCGTTGGCAGGATCCGCCTTGAAGCGAGCGAGCTGCCAGTCGCCGATCGCCTCGAAGAAGAAGCCAATCGCCCAGACGAGGGTGCCGGCGATGTCGAAGACGGTGAAGTTGTCGGGCTCGCGCGCGTACTGCGCAGCGAGAAGCGGCATCGAGATGATCCACAAAAGGGCGCCCTGGAGGAGGAAGACGCGGAAGTAGCTAGTCCACCAGAAGCTGTCTCCTGAACGCTCGCGCATGCGACGATAGCGGAAGTCCTCGCCTTTGCCCCAGTTGCGCCAGGCGATGTAGGCGGACAGACGGAGGCCCCAGATGAGGACGAGCGTGACGACGAGGACGCGGCGCTCACCCCAGCCGTCCAGCGCGACGTGGTAGAGGGAGGCGAGGAGGACGAAGCCGAGCCCCCAGAAGATGTCGATGACGCTCGCGTTGCGGAGGGCGAGGCTGAGGAGCCAGATGGCGGTGACGTGGGCGAGGGTGACGGTGGCGGAGAGGAGTAGGATTTCGGTGGTGGACATGGTCAGGGTTCGAGGACGTAGCTGTAGCCCGGATGCCAGGTGAAGGGCTGGGACGCGGCGTCCTCGAGCGAGAGGCCGCCCAGCAGGTGGTCCAGGGCGAGTTTCGTCGCGCCATGGCCGATGACGACGACGCGTTTGCCGTTCCAGTCACGCCCTAGTTCATCGAGGAAGCTTCGGACACGCTCGGCGACGTCACTCAGGCTCTCGCCTTCTGGAAAGGGCTTGTCTACGCGATGGGGTCTCTCGGCGTGAATCTGGTCGACAGGCGCTCCCGTCATCGTCCCGTAGTCGTACTCACGAAGGCGGCGGTCGGGGTGGATGGGGATGCTCTTGCCGAAGGCGATTTCGGCCGTCTCGACGGCGCGGCGGAGGTCGGATGGGAAGACGGCGTCGATACGCTCTTCCTGTCGTCGCTCGCCGAGCTCCTTCGCTAGCTCGCGCCCTATAAGCGAGAGGGGCGGGTCGCGCCAACCGGAGGCGATGCCGGCCTCATTGTCGGTGCTTGTCGAATGGTATTCGAAGATGATCTCGATGGTCATTTGGCGGTGCCCCATCACCCATCGCACACACACGCGCCGTCTGGAAGAGCAGACCTGTTCGAAGGCGGGGCGTAGCTTCGGGCGTGAGCGCAGGGTGCGGCGATCTCGGCGGTTGAGGAATCACCGATGTCGGCCAGCGGAAGTGCCGAGCGCTACGCCCCTACGGGCGTGTTCGCGTTTGCGTGGGCTATTCGCCGCCGTGGTATTTGAAGGAGAGCTTTACCTTCGCCCGGTACTGCCGGATGGCTCCTTCTTCGAGCTGCATGTCGAGCTCCACGACCTCGGCGATGCGCAGGTCACGCAGGCTGGCGGAAGCCATCGTCACAGCCGCTGCGGCCGCCTTCTCCCAGGAGTCCGTGCTCGTGCCGACGAGCTCGATGACCTTGTAGACGCTCTCTGCCATGATGACCTCCTTGGTGGTGAATTACTGCGAGAACGGCTGGAATTGTACTGCATCCGGGCGTATGGCGCGCGGATTCTCTGAATGATTAGGCGGCGCCGCGCTGCTGTATGAGCCGAGTTGTTCGAGGTGCGGCGTTGGGGCGTAACATCGCGCGTTGTGGCAAGACGCGAGTATTCGGCGATGACCACGGTTGAGCGCGAGCCAGCGGAGCGCCGCATGCCACGCCCCTACAACAGCTCGGCTGATCGTTGGTTACAGCAGGTCGCCGGT
>CAYZLC010000014.1:0-17265 GCA_964479365.1 uncultured Dehalococcoidia bacterium | reverse complement strand
GATCGCACGTTCCCGCTGGCGGAGGCCGCTGCCGCGCACGGGTACATCGAGAGCCAGCACGCCTTCGGGCGCGTCGTGCTGTTACCGTAAGGGCCCAGGCGAGCCCTACTGCACCATGCCGAACCGCTTGTTCTGCTTCGTCATCTTCAAGAAGTAGCGCAAGCGTGTGCTGAACGCCTCGGGACTGTTCCGCGAGCCATCGATCCAGTCAACCCTGATTCGCTTGTAGCTCTCCGGGAAGCACTCGAAGTTCTCCCACGTCTCCGAGTCTGCCTTGAGCGCCTCGAGGATGTCATCGGGAATCTCGTAGGGAAGGTCATCAACGCCGCCGCCAAGCTTGGCGAGCCCAGCTTCGGTCATCTTGCCCTGCTCGACCAGCCGTCTGACGCGCTCCTTGTTCATCTCTGACCATCTGCTCTTCGGGTTGCGGGGACTGAACCGCTGGGCGAAGCTGTCGGCGTCTACCTTCTTCAGGATGCTGTCTATCCAGCCGAAGCAGAGCGCTTCCTCGACTGCATCGTTGTACGGGATGCGCGGTTTGCCCGAATCCTTCCGGTAGTAGATGAGCCATATCTCTCGCTCGCTCTCGTGGTGCTTCGAGAGCCACTTCCGCCATTCGGCTCGATTCGAAAAGTAGACTGTCTGCCGATTTCCATTGATCTGCGCAGGTGATAAGCGGAAGAGCAGTCCGCCTTAGGATTCCGGCGGCGAACCGCCCCGTCGCCGCATCTCCCAGAACGTCTCGGTCACGTCCGGCACGTCTGCCGCGATCTTCTGGTCGATACGGACGACCAGGTCCTCGATCTGGTCGGTGTTCAGTCCGCGGCCGACCTCCAGCTCGCCGGTGACCAGGATGCTGCGCGAGCCGAGCTGCATCGAGAGGAGGCGGACGACGTGCGTGACCTCCGGAAACGAGGTCACCGCGCGGTGCAGGGCGTCGCGTACCTCCTCATTCGCGGCCGCACCGAGGAGGAGGTTGCGTGCCTGCATCCCGAGCATCACTGAGACGGCGGCCAGCACGAAGCCGATGGAAACGGACGCGATGCCGTCCCAGACCTCGTCGTGGGTGAGCTCCGATAGCGTTAAACCGGCGCCGGCGAGCAACAGTCCCGTGATGGCAGCGCTGTCCTCGAAGAAGACGGTTTTCAGCGTGAGGTCCGGCGAGTGGCGGATGTAGCGCCCAATGCTCCAGCCTTTGCGGACTGCCACGCTGAATGAAACCAATTCGAACAGCAATGCCATCCCCAGCACACCATAGGCGACGGTTAGATCGAACGAGCTGCGTTCGTGCGCCTCCTCCTGGATGAGGGTGCGAACGCCCTCGTAGAACGAAAAGGCGGCGCCCGCGACGAAGATGAAGATCGCGGCCAAGAACGACCAGAAGAAGGTTTCCTTGCCATAACCGAGCGGGTGCGAATCGTCGGACTTGGTGCGCGACAGGTTGATGCCGATGAGGAGAAACACCTGGTTCACGGTATCGGCGACGGAATGTGCCGCCTCGGCGAACATCGCGGCGCTGCCGGTAAGCGCTGCGGCGACGAACTTGCCGCAGGCGATGAGGAAGTTTGCCGCCATTGCCGCGAGGACGGCGACGCGGCTCTCTTCGCCGGGGTGCTCTACCGAGTGTGGGTCTGCGCGCTGCGCTTGTTCGGTCATCGGCTTCGAGGAGTAACGCTAAAGGAGAAGTGGGAAATGGGCAACAAGAGGGGGAAGAGGAGTCAAGGGTGATGTGTTAGGGTGATGTCGGAACAGACGGCGACACTACGCCTCGGTCTGACTCGGCTTTCTGAGCGTGTCTGCAGCTCGTAGAGTCAGCAGGTGGGCGCTCAATTCATCGTATCCCCGGCGCTCCAGATGCCGGTGGTAAGCCGGCAGGTAGACATACTCTCCCAGGTGGCGTCCAACATGGCGCAGCGTCACCTGCGTATCGAACGACAGCCGGACGCCGCAGTATTCGCAGCGATACAGCTCTTCACGGGTCTCCATGTTCATCGAGGGTTAGACGCGGCTTGAAGCATGTCGTTACCTGGGGGCCTTGGGGAACGGTTAGCGACCGGTCCGAACAAACCCAACCGTAGGGGCTGAGCAACTGACTGAGTCGGTAGTGCACCTCGAGCCCGAGCGTGAACATATCACGGCCCACTAGCGTCGCAGTTGCTCAGAGCCCCTACGCCCCCAATTCAGACTGCGCACGAAGGTCTACCAGAGAGATATTGACAATTATCTATAAGCCGCCGTATGATGATGTCACCATGACAACCGAACTCCGCCTGGAACCGAAAGGCGCACCCTGTTGCGATATCCCGGACCGCCACTTCCACTCGGACGATGGCGACGGCTCGCGGGAAGCGGCAACCGTATTCCGGGCCCTCGCTGACGAGACGCGGCTGCGCATCCTGAAGGCGATCTCGCACATGAGCGAGCTGTGTGAATGCAACATAGTACCCGTCTTTGGCCTCTCGCAGCCGACGGTGAACTACCACCTGAAGGTGCTGAGAGACGCCGGGCTCGTGGAATCGGAACGGCGGGGACAGTGGGTCTACCATCGTGTGAACTCGAAAGCCATCCTGGGCGCCGTGCGTGAGCTGACAGAGATTGGCTGACGAAATGACCACTGACCGGCGCGCCGAGATCATCGAGATCCTCGACTGCGACCTCGACGTGCGGCCGAAGGCTGCGCCCGGCGTTGACCAGCTTCTGCCGCACGTTCGCGGCGCCACCCGCACGACGGGTGCACTGCTGGTCGATTTCGATGAGCAGGCGGCACTGACACTGGAGGCGTTCGTAGAAGCCGAACGGCTCTGCTGCGCGAACATCGGCTGGGAGATCGAGCGCGAACCATGGCTGCGCCTCCGCGTCTCGGCGGAGGAGGACCAGTTGACGGTTATAGAATCATTTTGGAACAGGAAGAGATAGAGAGTCATCGATAAGGAGGCATGAGATGACAACCGGACAGACCATCAAGGAAGAGGTGCGCAAGCGCTACGGCAAGGCTGCGAGGCGAGCCCGCGAGAACGCCGCCGATGGCGGCTGTTGCGGCGGCGAGGGCGACGGGAACGCTATCAGTTCGCACCTGTACACGACCGACGAGATCCGTGATCTGCCACAGGAGGCAGTGGTGGCGTCTCTCGGCTGCGGCAACCCCGTCGCGATCGCGGCCATGCGTGAAGGCGAGACCGTGCTCGACCTCGGCTCCGGCGGCGGCATCGACGTGCTGCTCTCAGCCCGCAGGGTCGGGCCGGCAGGCAAGGCGTACGGCCTCGACATGACGGATGAGATGCTGGAGCTGGCGAACGAGAACGCACGCAAGGCCGGCGTCACGAACGTCGAGTTCCTGAAAGGCGAGATGGAGGCGATGCCGCTACCGGAATCGACCGTCGACGTGATCATCAGCAACTGCGTTGTGAACCTCTCGCCGGATAAAGACGCCGTCCTGCGAGAGGCCTATCGCGTGCTGAAGCCGGGCGGCCGCTTCGCTATCGCCGACATCGTTACGCGCGAGAAGATGCCGGCCGCCCTCAAGCGCAGCCTCGAGCTGTGGGCCGGCTGCGTTGCCGGGGCGCTCTCGGAGACCGAATACCGCGCGAAACTGGCCGGGGCCGGATTTGGTGATATCGAGATCGAGGCGGTTCGCGAATACACAGCTGATGACGCCGAGAGCGGCGGTCTGGGCGAACTCGTACAGCGTTACGCCAAGCAGGGCGGCGAAAAGCTCGGTATCATCAGCGCCATCGTGCGTGCGCGCAAGCCCGGCGGCGTCGACGTGAAGGCATTCGAGCCACTTGAGCTGGTCGCCACCGGCGGTTCAGTCTGTGGACCAGGCGAGTGCTGCTGACCTGAATCGAGCGCCTTTCCGCATGGCATAATACTCCCGCCATGCCGCCGCGCCCGGACTCCATCGCCTACCTCACCACCGAGGAGCGGCCCATCGATATTGCTGGCCTCATGCGCCTGTACGAGAGCGCGGACTGGGCTCGCGGCCGCGATTCCGGCGGGGTTCAGGCGTCCCTGGCCGCAAGCATCGCGGTCGGCGCCTGGGAAGGCGAGCGGCTCGTCGGTTTTACCCGGGCTCTATCGGACGGACGCTACCGAGCATACGTTGAGGATGTAGTGATCGACCCAGAGTACCGCCAGTACGGCATTGGGACTAAGATGGTGGCGCGACTGCTGGCTGCGCTGCCCAACGTTCGTGTTGTCTCGCTCTTCTGCGAGCCGGAACGCGTTGCCTTCTATGAGCGCAACGGCTTCCGCGCCAGCCCGAAGCAGGTGATGGTGCACCGATCGCGGGAGCAGCCCGCCGGTTGACGGCTGGCTCATCACATTCAAGGCTGGAAGCGCCGTATAATCGTAGCGAATGAACCTAGCGCCACCAGTGCGAGAGGAGCAAGGAGGTGATCCATTGGGCGAGCAGAAAGACCTGAAAGCCGTAATGGAGCGCAACGTCAAGGCGCTCAAACTGCGACCCAGCATCGGACAGGGCACCGCTACAACCACGGTGCGTATCAGGAGCGGGCTCACCGCCGATATGGAGGACGGTCCGTGGAAGCTGGTCGCCGATGAAGGAGCGGACCTCGGCGGCGCGGGCCTCGGCCCGGACCCGGGCGTTTTCACGCGCGCCGGTCTCGGAAGCTGCCTCGCGATCGGATACGTCATGTGGGCGTCGCTCTTCGATGTGCCGCTCGATAGCGTTGACGTGACGGTAGAAGCCGACTATGACGCGCGGGGCGGGTTTGGGATCGATGACAGCCTGCCACCGGGCTGGAGTGCGGTCCGCTACACCACGAAGATCAGCAGTTCGGCGCCCGAGGAGCGCGTACGCGAGCTTGTAGAGTATGGCGACACGCACAGCTCCGTCCTGGATATCATCCGGCGAGCGATTCCCGTCTCCGGCGACGTCAAGATCAGCACCGCCGCAAAGGCCTGAGCCATGGAACCGAAGGTGCATCGCCGTGTCCAGCGCTACGGCTGGGACAAGGCGGTTGAGAGCTACGATCGCTATTTTCTGCCGCTCATCCGCCACTGCTCGGAGCGTGCCATCGATATGCTGGATGTGGAGCCAAGCGAGCGGGTCCTCGACGTGGCGACGGGCACGGGAGTAGGCGCATTCATGCTGGCCGATAGTGTGGGCCCGTCCGGTGAGGTCATCGCCACAGACATTTCCGAGAAGATGGTCGAGGCCGTGCGCGCAGAAGCCGAGCGGCGCGGCGTATCGAATGTGCGCTGCGAACGCGCCGACGCTGAAGAGCTGGCCTTCCCCGACGGCTCATTCGACGCAGTCGCGTGTGTGCTGGGTCTGATGTATCCGGCCGATCCTCAGCGGGCGATCGAGCAGATGTATCGCGTCCTGCGGCCCGGCGGCCGGGCTGCCGCTGCTGTCTGGGGCCGCCGCGACCGCTGCGGCTGGCACTCCATCTTCCCGATCACGGACGCTCGGGTGAACTCAGACGTCTGTCCTCTCTTCTTCGCTCTGGGCGCGCCGGGCGCGCTGAAGTACGCCTTCGAGAAGGCCGGATTCGCTGTGGAGAACGAGCAGCGCATCGATAAGTCCGTTGACTTCGCCAGTGAGAACGACATGCTCACCGCGATGTTCGCCGGGGGTCCGGTCGCGCTCGCCTACTCGCGTTTCTCGCCCGAGGTGCGCGATGAGGTACACGCAGAGTTCCTCGAGAGCGTGTCCGATGACCGTCGGGACAGCGGATACGATATCCCCGGCGAGTTCGTGTTCATCCTGGGACGAAAATGATCCGTCATTCTGACCGACGACCACGTTCTTTCTGGCTTCAACGCATCTCCGCGAAGGAATCTGGCGGTGGGTGGGGTGTGAACGGCGTCCTGGCCCGACTGGATCCCCATGTGCCGTAGCATCAAGACCCTGCGTGGCGACGAGCCCGCGAGCGAAGATGAGATTCGCGCCGCCGCCCTCCAGTTCGTACGCAAAGTGAGCGGCTTCCGCAAGCCATCGCACGCCAATGAGGAGCCGTTCGATGCGGCGGTCGATGAGATCAGCGCGGCCTCCCAGCGTCTCCTGGAGTCTCTCGCTTCTCGCTCTCGCCGCTAGCGCGTCGTGTCTGCGCGGGACTCTGTCACGCGGCGCTTGGCAAAACGCCTGCCCGATATCCCACGCTGGATCGAGACGCGGTCGATGCTACTAGCGGTCTGACTACGGCGTACCGCTGATCTCGACGGCGCCCTCGCTGAACTTCACCGTCATCTTGTGCTGGAGGTTCAGGTCGTTCAGGCGGTCGTTAACGACCGCCTCAATGCTCCCCCTTAGCTGCTCCGCGGCATCGCCGGGCAGGTTCCCGGCCTCGATCTTCGTGATCTGGATTGTCGGGTTCGCACCACCGAGGTCGATCGTCCCGCGCACGAGCACGTTGCTGTCGAAAGCTCCGCCGATGCCCGGGAGATCGCCCAGCACGGGCAGGTCAACGTTTCCCGAGGCCTCCGCGACGCCGTCGTGGAAGCAGATGATCAGGTTTGTGATCGGCGCATCCTTCTGGTCGAGGTAACGCGCGGCCCGTGAAGTGGACTCACTCTCAGTAAAGGAGACGCTGGCAGACTGGCCCGCGTCGAGCTTGCTGTCGAACTCACTCCACTTCGCCTGCCAAGCGTCGGCAAGAGTGGCGTCGCTGTTGACGCCGCGCACCTCATGGGTGCCGGACGCGTCTGCCACGTCGTTGCGGCAGCCGTTGGCCTCGCCGACGTCGCCGGTGGCGGCGAGCCCGACCATGGCTACCGAGCCGACAACGGCGACCAAGACCACAAGTCCTATCAAGGAGACGATGATCGTCGTGATTTTTTCAGCCATCTAGTGCCCCCTGTCCGGGCCGCAGGCAACGCGACCCTGGCGGCGGGTAGGCCGTACCTCGTATGCGCACCCGCCGAAAACATATGCAGTGTTAACGACGAACGAACCGTGTCCACCGTTACGGCACTGCCGTGGAAGGTGCGCCGCTGATCAGCCCGCGGTCTTAGCGCGCTCCTGTTCGATGAGCTCGCGTCGCAGGATCTTTCCGGAGGGTGTTTTTGGTATCGCCTCAACGAACTCTATTTCGCGCACTTTCTTGTACGGCGCCACTCTCTCTTCGACGAAACGCATCAACTCTTCCGGAGTTACCTGCTGGCCCTGGCGGACTAGGATAAACGCCTTCGGGACCTCGCCGGACTCCGCATCCCGTTTCGGAATGACGGCGGAGTCCATCACGGAGGGGTGCTCCATCAGCAGCGCCTCCAGTTCCGCCGGCGCGATCTGGTAGCCCTTGTACTTGATCATTTCTTTCTTGCGGTCGAGGATCGTCACATAGCCTTCGTCATCGCACTGCACGATGTCCCCCGTACGGATCCAGCCGCCGCCCGGGAGCGTCTCCGCCGTATCCTCGGGCCGCTGCCAGTAGCCCTGCATCACCTGCGGTCCGTACGTCAGCAGCTCACCGACTTCACCAACACCGAGCTCCCGCCCATCTTCCAGCGAGACGACCTTCTCAACCGTGTCCGCGATCGGCGGGCCGACGGTGGCGTCCTTGACGCGCGTCATCGGATTGACATTCGTTACAGGGCTCGTCTCCGTCATCCCGTAGCCCTGCAGGACTATCGTGCGCAGGGCGCGCGCGGACGCCTGGGCGACTTCCGGAGGAAGGGGCGCGGCGCCGCTCATGATCATCTGCAGAGTCGACGTGTCGTACTTGTCCGTGCCCGGAAAGTTAGCGAGCGCAAGGAGCGCGGGTGGCACGGCGAAGAGATTCGTCACCTTGTGCCGCTGAATGAGGTCCAGGCAAAGAGTAGGGTCGAAGCGTCCCATGATGACCTGCGTCGCGCCCGCCGCGAAGCCGCACGCCATGAGCACGACCATCCCGTAGATGTGGTAGAAGGGCAGGAAGTCCAGCAGCACGGAATACGAGCTGCTCATGCCGGTCGAGAGCGTCTGGCGGACGTTCGACGTGAGGTTGTAGTGACTCAACATAACACCTTTGGGCAGTCCGGTCGTGCCGCTGGAATACGGCAGGGCGGCGAGGTCTTTTTTCGCATCGAAATTGATCGGATTCGGCTCGCCCTTGGCTTCCGCGGCCAGCGACCAGACGTCTTCGATGCCGAACACATGGCGCAGCTGAGGCAGGTGCTCGCGCACGCCGTGGACGAGCGGCTGGAGCGGGCCCATGGTGAAGACGGCCGTGGCGCCGCAGTCCTCCAGCTGATGCAGCACCTCGCGCTCCTTGTACAGTGGGTTGAGGGTCGTGACAACGCCTCCCGCGAACAGCGTGCCGTAGAAGGCCAGGAAATACTCCGGGCAGTTCGCGGAGAGAATGGCGATGCGGTCCCCCTTCTCGATGCCCGCGTCCTGCAGATGGCGGCCCAGCCGTCGGCTGGCGGTCCAGGTCTCCCCGAAGGTGTGCGTTTGGCCCTCGGCGGTCACGAACGCCGGCTTGTCTCGGAAGCGCTCCGCGGAGGGGGCCAGCAGATCCGTCAGGGGAATCTCGGCATACGGTTCCAGGCTGAACCAGGGGCTGTGGAAGAGCATTTCCATCGCTCCTTTCATAAGAAGCAAATGCGGTGGGCAACAGTCTAACCCAGGGCGCTGTTGGCTGCACTAGAGGGCGGAATGGGGCCAAGCGTTTATTCGCCCAGGAGCGTCGGGTAGCCCAGGGCGACGATATCCTCGACGTATTCCGAGCGCCAGCCCGGATTCGGGATCGCCTGGCGGCGTTCGCGGAACCAGGCGTGGATCTTCAGGTACTGATCCTCCAGGTAGCGGCGCCAGTTGTTCTCCTCTTCGAACAGGTCCGGGTCCACTTCCTCGAGTCGCTTCTCCATCTCTTCCGGGTCGATATCGAGGTCCTCGCGCCAGTAGTCCGCGAGATAGTCGAGCGTCTCTTCGAGGTTCCGCCGGCACTCTTCCATGAGCGAGTGCATGAATCCGTCTTCGTCCACGCGGCGGCCGCGGAGGCGGACCTCCGTCGAGCAGTTCTCGCAGAGGAGGACGAACTTACGCGCGTCACAGCTCTCGCGCTTGGTGCAGCCTTCGCAGAGGGGCGCCCACTCAGACGCCTCCGGCGTGCGCAGATAGCCGACGAAGACATCGTCAGTGAAGCTGCCGCAGCGTGGGCACGCCAGCTTCTTGGCGAGGATGTCGTTGATTGCGCGTTGCCAGTCGATCTGCATCTACGCTCTGTTAGGATGGGTTCAGGCCGGGCTCGGCACGATACATCATATGGCTTTTGGGCTCGGTGTCAACAGAACCGGGGCGCTCGGGATCGCTCTCGCCGGCCCTCCAGCCAACGCCTACCATGTCTCACGGAACTCTTACTGCCGTCTTACCGGACTTTAACCCGAGGCTTCCGGGCCGTTGCTAGTCTATGGTTAGCGAAACAGCGAGGTGGTTGTACCCCCTCCCGCCGCGCTGGAAGCGAAAGAAGCGAGCCAGTTGGATGGTCGGCCAACTGGCTCGAAGCTTATCTGGCGACCGGCGTTCCTCCCCTGTATCATCGCAACAGCCCTATGCCCCACCGCATCACGCTGGAACGCAACACCCTGCGCTTCGCCGCCGCTCACTTCACTACGTACGGCGGGGAATGCGAGCCGTTGCATGGCCACAACTACGCCGTCCTCGTTGAGATTGAGGGGGACCTGACGGCGGACTCCTGGGTGTTCGACTTTACGCAGGCCAAGCGAATCGTGGCAGGCATCTGCAAGCAGCTTGATCACCGGTTCCTCCTGCCGCTCGATAATCCCGCGCTGGCCGTCACCAATCGCAACGCCGAGTATGAGATCGTATTCGGTGAACGGCGGTACGTAGTCCCGAGCAGTGATGTGGCGGCCCTCGCCATAGACAACTCGACGGCCGAGCGGCTTGCCGAGTGGCTGTGCGGCCGGATCGTGGCAGAGTTGAGGGCGGTCGCGAGTGCTAACATCAAGCGCGTAAGCGTGGGCGTCGAGGAGGCGCCTGGGCAGACCGGCTGGTTTACCGCCGAATTCGATGGCGATGAGCCCCAATCCCGTCGTCCTACGGCTGCAACCTAACCTCTCCGCAAAAAAATTACTTATGGTTTTTCTATGTATTCCTGTTGCAATGGTCCCACTTTCTGAGATATGCTCCCGTAGCAACGACCGCCAGAAGGGGGAATACGATGACTGACGTAGCCGCCGTCCGGAGAACCTACCCCTGGACCACCAGCGTGGACGGGGTGCGGCTCACCTTCCGTCTAATGGAGCCTTCCGATCGCGAGGCGATGCTGGAATTCGCGCGCTCACTGCCCAACGATGACCTCATCTTCCTGCGCACTGACATTACGGAGCCGAGGACAGTAGACGCCTGGATCAACTACATCAAGGCCGGCCGCACGATAAGCGTGATCGCCGAGGACGGCGGCAAAATTGCAGGGTATGCCAGCATTCACCTGAACGACGCGCTCTGGACGCGCCATGTTTGCGAGTTGCGCGTGCTTGTCGGTCGCGACCATCGGGGAATCGGTCTCGGGAAGCGGCTGACGAACGAGGCGTTCGCCATCGCCAAAGACCTGGGCCTCAAGAAGATCACCGCGCAGATGCCGACGGAGCAGCGCGGCGCCCGCGGCGTGTTCGAGCGGCTCGGCTTCCGCCCGGAGGCGCTACTCGCGGATCACGTCATGTCGCGCGACGGCCAGACGCACGACCTGCTCATCATGTCCTACGACGTGGCCGGCTTCAGCAACGAGGCGCAGGGAAGACCGCGCAACTCCTAGCACCAAGCCGGGGTCAGGCTCTAATCGGACAATCGATCAGCCTGATTTAGTCGTAGCTTACCCCCGCCTGTTCCGTTGCAGCCAGTATTCGCCTTTGCCTGACGGCATCGGCCCGCGAGACTGACTTCCAGTATGACGCAAAGCCGGCCCGATGCGTCGGGTGGGCTCATTTGTGGCGGTAAGTCAGGATGCGTCGGCGGCCATCGCCTGGCCGCCAACCGGCGCCGCAGACCGGCGCCTCGGGCGGCTCCCGCTCGTCGTCTGAGGCGCGACGGCGCCCATCTGCGGGAGGTCTGACCTCGCTACGCCCGCCGCCGAGCGCAGTTCGACGAAGGCCTGGTCCAGGAACTCCTTCAGCCGCGCCACGTCCGGGGCCGCCTGCGGATCTGCCATCAGGCCGAAGTACAGCTTCTGGTCGTAGCTCGTGACACCGCAGCCGACACCCATCTCCCACCCCAGCGGCACCAGAGGGTAGTGCGCCAGCAGGCGATGGCCGACGCTATAGAGCGGGATCATCGGGCCCGGGACGTTCGTGCAGACCATGTTCGCCAGGTTGTTGCGAGGTTGTGGCAGCAGCCCGGCGAGCGACTGAAGAATTGGCGGCGCCCCGCTCAACAGCTCCCCGATGATTTCAGTGCCGGACGCCACATTCTGACGCTTCAACGTCTCCGTTCGCTCTGTTATCGCTTTCAGCCGCGCAACGGGGTCTTGCACCCCCACGGGGACCTCGATCAACAGCATCGAGACGCGATTGCCCAACGCGCCGCGCTCGTCCTCGCGCCGGACGTTCACCGGCGCCAGGATGCGTGTGCTGCGTCCTTCAGTGCTCTCGCCGTGTAGTTCCAGGTAGCGGCCCAGCGCGCCGGAAAGAACGGTGAGGACGACGTCGTTGACGGTGCCGCCGCAAGCGGCGCGGATGGCGCGGATCTCGGCGAAGGAGAACTCGCTGCACGCCACGGAGCGTTCGCCTGTGAGCGGCTTGTTGAAGGGTGCCCGAGCGACGGGGTTTGTCAGATACGGCTGAGTGGCCTCGATGCTGCGCAGCGCGACGCGTGTCCGGCTTTCTCCCGTCGTTATGGACTCGACGGCGTTCTTCTGGAAGTCAGCCCAACGGTCCAGATCAGCTGTGAAGTTGTCGAAGATGGCATCTACGAGCCGTGTGGCCGCCGGCGGTATGGGCGGCCGTGGCTCTTGGGCCACCGGCGGTACGGCTGGCATGGGGTCGGGAGAGACGTCCAGTACGATCATCAGGAGCTCTATCCCCGAAACACCGTCCACGAGACAGTGGTGCACCTTGGAGATCATCGCCGTGCGTGGGCCTTCCAACCCCTCGACCATGTAGATCTCCCAAAGCGGCTTGTTGCGGTCCAGCATCCCCTCGAACAGCTTTGCGGAGAGCGCCATTAGCTGCGCGTCGGTCCCCGGCGGGTCGATCTTAGCACGCATAACGTGGCGCCTGACATCGAAATCCGGGTCCCACTCCCAGGTGGGATGATTGATGCCGAACGGCGCGGGGACGGCCCGCTGCTGATAGCGCGGAATGAGGTGCAGTTTCGACTCTATGTTCGCGACGACGCGCTCGTAAGGGATGTCGCCTTCGAAGACAGCGACGGAGCCGATATGCAGAGGCGTCTCCTGGCGCTCCATATATAGGAACGAGGCATCCTGCGCACCGAGGCGCCTGTTAACGTTGTCCAGGGGCATATCGCTTCCTCATTGGGACCGGCCATCATTATGGGCTGACAACCTGCCGGTCCGGTTGACCCCCGCAAGCGATTAAAGGCATTATAAACCCTCGCAGCCGGAATGTATAACCACAGACGACAGAAGTCTGACTTTCCGAAACGAAAAAAACTTGCTCTGGTAAGATAAAGACGTACGGCATCGTTATAAGAGTGCCCTATGGTCAAACAGCGCAAGTACCTGGAAGAAGAGTTTGAGGCCAGCGCGTCTCTGCCGCTCTGGCGAGAAGCGCTGCTGGGCATTGACTGGCTTTCGCTTCGAATCTCCGCTGTCTACCTGGGCATCGGTATTCCTCACGGCGACAACTCTGCAGTCCTCGTTATCCCCGGCTTCATGGGCTCCGACCAGTACCTTGGAGACATGTACGGCTGGCTGGGCCGCATCGGCTACCAACCCTACCTCTCAGGCATTGGCCGCAACGCGGACTGTCCTGAGGTACTGACGATGCGTCTCCGGGAGACCATCGACCGCGCACACCAGGAGACCGGCGGCAAGGTGCACCTCGTTGGGCACAGCTTGGGCGGGGTGATCGCTCGCGGCGCGGCGACGCGCTGGCCGCACCTGGTCGCTTCGGTAACCACAATGGCATCTCCCTTCCGCGGGGTGCGCGTGCACCCGTTTGTGCTCCAAACGGCATATCTTGTACGGGGGAGGATTCGGCAGCGACGGAACGGGCCGTCCGTTATGCCCAACTGCTTTAGCGGAGAGTGCGCCTGCGAGTTCGTCGGCTCCGTACGCGCCAACTTCCCGGCGGCGATGCCGAAGCTGGCGCTCTTTACCAAGACCGACGGTGTCGTGGACTGGCGCTGCTGCATCGACGAAGATGGCGCCGACGTTGAGGTGCCGGGCACGCACGTAGGGCTGGCCTTCAACCCTCAGGTCTATCGCCACATCGCGAACTTCCTCGCGGCACCAGAAACGTACAACCGCAAGCGCCGTGGCGCAGCCTAGCGCATCCTACCGGCAAACTGAGCAGGCAATACGGCTGATGCCCGAAAAGGACTCGCTGACACGCCTGCGCGAGATCTGCCTCACGCTGCCGGAGACCACAGAGAAGGTCTCCTGGGGCGACGTGCCCACGTTTCGCGTCCGCGACAAGATATTCGCGCAATACGAGGACAACCACCATGGCAGTGGACGGGTAGAGCTCTGATGCAAGGCGCCTCCCGGTGCGCAGGAAGTGCTTGTTGGCTCCGACCCGCAGCGGTTCTTCGTGCCGCCCTACGTCGGGCATGCGGGTTGAATTGGCGTGCGGCTCGAGGGTCCGGTGGATTGGGACGTGGTAGCCGATCGGGTGTCAGACAGCTACCGCATGACGGCGACGAAAAGACTGGCCGCTCTGCTGGACCGTTAGCTGACTTCGGGAGCACGCGATAGACGAGAGAGACGCCCCCGATAAGCCGGGGGCGTCTCTCGAGGGGTGCGGGGGCGGGAGCGGCGGTTTTAGGCGCTGGCGCTGGTACCGGTGTCCGACGTCTCGCGGGTCGTCTTCCGGGGCGCAGACTTCTGAGCGCGGCCGTTCGTCGTCCGTGTTGTCCTCGTCCGAATGTTCTGGACCGCGGTGCCGGCCTGACCGACGGCGTCGCGGGTTGCTTCGACCGCGGCCTGACCGGCGGAGCGGTTAGCCTCGATCACCCGGCGGACGACCTCACGGCCCTCGCGCTGGCTGTCCGAAACCTCGTCCAGCAGCTGACGGGTCAGGTCGAGCACTCGGCCCTGGGCGTCGGTGACGGAGCGCACGGCGGCGCTGTAGAAGCCGCTCAGGTCGCTGGGAGCGGCGGCCACTTTGCGGGTGAGGTCGATCGCCTGTCGCTGGCCGCGTTCCACCTCATCGATGAGCTGTCGCGAAACGCGATAGCCGCGATCGTTGGCAGATTTGGCGGCGTCCAGCAGGGCGTCGTACGTCTCGTTGACAGCGTTGAAGAACTTGTCCACGGTTTCGGTCTTTGGCATTCTGTCAGAACCTCCTATTGACAACTATTCCATCTAGGTGCATAATACACATAGCCGCAAGTTGCTGTCAACCCCCTGAAGGGCTAGAATTTAGAAAATGCCGAAAAACACTGAGACAACCTCCGAGACGAACACCGCCGGCGTCAATGGCCGAGGCCCGGACAAGGCTCTTCCTTTTAGTCCTCGCCTTCACGGCGATCTGCTCAGCTCCAGCCTCCTCGCCTTCCTGCGCCGCTGGAATGCGTACGGCTATCAGCTCGTGCAGGAGCTGGGCAAGGCAGGCCTCGCCAGCTTCGATTCCACCACCGTCTACCGCACGCTGCGCCAGCTCGAGCGCGCCGGCCTCGTCTCCTCGTTCTGGGACACGTCCACCTCCGGCCCCGCGCGCCGGATGTACGCCCTCACGAAGGCCGGCGAGGCCGTACTCGATGTCTGGGTGGAATTGTTCGGCCGCTATCAAAAGGTGTTGCATTCTGCGCTCGACTCGTTAGACAATCTCAACCGGCCCGCTGAAGAGCGGACGGGGGGCGCGGACGGCGCGGAAGAGCCGGAAAAGGGAGGAACTGATGCCTGAGAATAGCACCCGCACGGACGGCGCCGGCACCGAGGCGATGGAGCTGTGGCGCAGCTGGCTAACGGAGACGGAGCGCCAGTGGAACAGCTTCTTCAGCGAAGTTATGGGCCGTGACTCCTTCGGGCGGGTGGCGGGAAACTATATGGAGGCTTACTCCGTCATCCAGCGCGTGCTTAACCAGGGGATGGAGCGTTATCTCAACACCTTCAACCTTCCTACCCACAGCGACGTCGTCGAGCTGGGCGAGCGGCTACACAACATCGAGGAGCGGCTCGCTTCGCTCGAGGCCAATCTCGGTAACCTCGCCTCCGCTGCCGGCGTCGAAACCAGCGCGTCCGTGACGCAGTTGCGCCCGCGACGGACTCGCCGCCCGCGAACGCAGAAGAACGAATCCAAGTAATACCATCCACCCTTAAGGAGGGCAGCCGTGGCCACCGTGCGCCCGCCCGACGTAAATAGCCTTCTCGACGCAGCGCAGGACCAGGTCCAGAAGAACCGCCAGCGCATTGAGAAAGGTCTCGATATCCTCCTGGCGCGGGAGGAGCCGCTCGTGGGAGTGACGCCCAAAGATGTGATCTACTCGCGCGGCACGCTGCGGCTGTATCACTACCGGCCCATGAGCGACGAGGTCTACCGCGTGCCTGTAGTCTTTATCATGTCGCTCATCAGCAAGCCGTTCATCCTGGACTTGACGTTCGGGCAGAGCTTCATCCAGTACTTGCTCGCGCAGGGGTTCGATGTCTTCATGGTGGACTGGGGAATCCCTCGCCCGGAGGACAAGCACCTGAAGCTGGACGACTACGTGCTGGACTTCATGCCCCGCTGCTTCGAGGAGGTACAGAAGGCGACGGGCGAAAACGATTACACCGTTCTGGGCTACTGCATGGGCGGGCAGCTGGCGCTGATGTACGGAGGTGTCTTCCCCGAAGCGCCGGTGAAGAACCTGATCTGCGCCGCGACGCCGGTCGATATGGAGGGCATGGGCCTTTTCCGGCACTTCTCGGACCGCCGCTGGTTCGACGTAGACCGTCTCGTCGATGCGGTGGGCAATATCCCGCCGGACTTCATGCTGCGCTCCTTCGAATTGCTGCGGCCGATGGACCGCTGGATGAGCTATGTCCGGCTGATCGATAACCTATGGGACCCGGTGTTCGTCTACGGCTATCGAATCATGTACAAGTGGACGAACGAACAGATTCCCTTCCCGGGAGAGGCCTACCGCCAGATGATCCGCGAGCTGATGTGGGAAAACAAGCTGATGAAGAACACCTTCACGCTCGACAACAGGCGCGTAGATACGAAGGCGATCACCTGTCCCGTCCTCAACGTGATGGCGGAACACGACCACATAGCGCCGCACCCCGCCACGAAACCGCTCCTCGACATCGTTGGCAGTCAGGACAAGGAGGATGTGCTGCTCAAGGGCGGCCATGTCAGTCTCGTTGCCGGCAAGAACGCCGTCGGCCGTCTGTGGCCTAAGGTTGCCGACTGGCTTGGCGAGCGGTCGGTCTAGACGGTGATGCGTATAGAAGGCCGCACCGCGATCATCACCGGCGCTTCCTCCGGCATCGGCCAGGCGGTCGCCCGTGAGCTCGCTGAAGGGCGCGCAAACGTCGTCCTCGCCTCACGCAACCGCAGGAAGCTCGAGGCGCTGGCGCTGGATCTAGTGTCGCTGCCCGGACGGACGCTCGTCGTGCCGACGGATGTGACAGACCGGCTGGCCGTTGAGGCGCTCGTGCGCAAGACCGGGGAGGAGTTCGGCCGTGTTGACATCCTGATCAACAACGCGGGCGCCGGCCTCTTCGCACCCATCGCCGGCGGCAATCCAGAGAACATGCGTCGCCTGTTCGAGGTCAACTTCTGGGGCGCGATCAACTGCATCCAGGCCGCAGTGCCGTATATGCAGGCGCAGGGCAGGGGCCACATCGTGAACGTCGCCTCGCTCGCCGCTAAAGTCGCCCCGCCGTACATGGGCATGTACTCCGCCACCAAGTTCGCGCTTTCGGCCGTCTCGGACTCACTGCGTTCGGAACTGGCGGGGAGCGGCATCGGAGTCAGCACCGTCTACCCGGGCCTCACCCAAACGTCGTTCATGGAGAACATGACGCAGGAACTGGAAGTCCCTGCAATCCCTCCTGTGGCGCGTTTCGTCGGTTCGGAGTCCGTGGCTCGCCGTATCGTCCAGTCAATCCGTCTTGGTTTGCGCGATGCCTACATCTCGCCGGAAGACATCGCCGCGGTCGCTCTCAACACGATTGCGCCGCAGCTCGTCGACTGGAC
>CAYZLC010000013.1:0-17443 GCA_964479365.1 uncultured Dehalococcoidia bacterium | reverse complement strand
GCCTTCTCGCCGATCTTGCGTACGCCACGAGGCGTGAGTTCCCACTGGTTCCCCTTGCGCCGGATGTACCCGGCCTCTTCCAGGATCTCGAGGAAGTCCTTGAGCTGCTTCAACGTCTCGGCTGCTTCCTCGCCGAGGAGTTCGCGCAGTCTCTCTTCGTCGATATCGTCCAAGTTTCCGCCATACTGGGTCTTCTCGAGTTGCTTCTCCATGTCATCCATGTCCTGGAGGTTCTCCATCAGCTTCATCGCCTGGAGGAGGTCCAGCCCCTCGTCGCCGCGGAAGGGGTACTGGTTCTCGAGGTCGTCCCCAGGCGCGACGATCTCGAGGTTCATCTGCAGCTCCATCAGCTCCCGCTGCAGCTCGGGGTCACCTATCTTGTCACTCAACAGATCGCGCAGCTGTTGGCGCATCTCTGACGGAAGGCTGTCCAGCAGGCTCTGCATGGCCGCGACGCCCTGCTGCATCTGCTCGATCAGCTCCTCGAGGTTCTGCGGGGGGTTCGGCCCGAACAGATCGCCGTACTTCTGCATGAAGCCCTGGAAGTCCGGCTCGCCGCCGGCCATCTTCTCGGACAGCATCGCGTTCAGGTCGCGCAGCATCTGCTTCATGCGCGCCATATCTTCCGGCCCCATGTTGGCGATCTGCTGGTAGAGGTCTTTGAAGAACGTGTCCATCAACGCCTTCTTCAGCATCTCCATCAGCTCCTGGAACTTCGAGCCCGCCTCCGGGTCCATGAACTCGTAGTTTTGAAGTTCCTTGATCCGTCCGCCGACATCTTCCGGCAGATTCTCCAACGCGTTCTTCTTGCGCTCTGCGACCGACTTCAGCATCTCTGCTAGCTGCTTCTGCTCCTCAGCCGTCGGCTCCTGCGTGGGCGCCTTCAGCGCCTCCTCGAACGCCTGGAGGGGGCTCTCGCCGCCTTCAATCTGGCGACTGGCCTCGTCCAGCCGCCGGTCCAGTGTCTCTCGCTCGAGCGACATGATCTCGTCCAGACGCTTCTGAATGTCCTCGAAGACGGAGCCCAGGTTGTACTGGTCCAGAGTCTGCCGGCGCTGCTGGCGCAACTGCTGGACGAGATCGCGAAGGCCCTGAAGGCGCTGGCCCATGGGGTTGCGCATGCCGCGCTGAAGAAGATTCCGCAACGCGTGCTGAAGGTCGCCGAAGTTCAGGAGATCGTCGGTGAGGCCGGCGAGGATATCGTCCGGGTCAAGGGGTGGGATCTCCTGGGTGCCGTCCCATTCGGAGTAGCGATAGTAGCGATCCACAGTGTCTCCTGCGGGCCATTATACGGTATCGGGGAAACGGCGAAAGGGTGGGGGTGAGCGGGATCGTTATTCTGGCTGGCGGGGTGTCAGATCCTCACGCCCTCTGCCCGCCTTCCTTCCTTCCGCCCCGCTCGGCTCAGGATGATAAAGGCGTGCGGCTAACCCCGGTACTGGTAGCGGCCGGCGACCTTGTCCTTGTTCAGGCGCTTATTGAGGTGAAGGCCTTCCAGCACGAACTCGACGGCGGCGGCGGTCAGAGGCGGATCACCCTTTGCGCCCAGCTTCTCGATAGCCACGTCCAGACCTTCGGTGTCCTTCGCAAGTTTTACGTAGTCGGCCGTCGGAGTGAGGTCAGAGACCTCCACGGCGTAACCGGCTTTGAATCGCGCGACGGTCGGCTCCAACTCGCCCAGGCTGAAGTAATGGTTGAATACCGCCAGAACGGCGCCCTGGATGAGGCGCTCGACGATCTGCTCCTCGCGCCCGTCGTCGACAGTTTCGAACTCGATCTTGCCGCTAAGCGCCGGCAGGACGTAGGGCAGGTCGCTGACGCGTGGGACGATCTCCTTTTCACTGAGGCGGATAGCGCGTCGCATGGCGTTAGCGAGAAGCGATTCGTAGTCGGCTATGGAAGCGCGAACGGAAACGCCGGAACGCTGATTGATGTCCGGGCTCCTCCGGGCGAGCCGGGTGATCTCCGCCACGATCTCCTTCATGTACTGTGGGACGTTCACCGGGCGGTCGCCATCGTCCTCGAAGTGCGATCGTTCCTGCTCCATGATCTCGATCTCCGCTTCCACATTGCGCGGATAGTGGGTGCGGATCTGTGCACCATAGCGGTCTTTGAGGGGCGTGATGATCCGGCCTCGGTTCGTGTAATCCTCGGGGTTGGCCGACGCCACGACGAGCACATCAAGCGGCATTCGGATGCGGTAGCCGCGGATCTGTACGTCGCGCTCCTCCATGATGTTCAGGAGACCTACCTGAATGCGCTCGACTAGGTCCGGGAGTTCATTGATGCAGAAGATCCCTCGGTTGTGACGCGGGACGAGGCCGTAGTGAATAGTGAGCTCGTCCGAGAGGTAGCGCCCCTCCGCGACGCGGATCGGATCTACCTCCCCGATCAGGTCGGCGATCGTGATGTCCGGGGTGGCGAGCTTCTCTCCGTAACGCCGTTCGCGGTCCACCCACTCGATCTCTACGTGGTGGCTGTCGGCGTCAATCAGGTCGCGGCAGCGCTTGCAGATTGGAGAGTAGGGGTTATCGTTGATTTCGCACCCGGCGATGATCGGGATCTCGTCGTCCAGCAGGCTCATCAGGGAGCGAATCAGCTTGGACTTCGCTTGGCCGCGCTCGCCGAGGAAGATGATGTCCTGGCCGGAGAGGATGGCGTTCTCCAGGTGCGGCAGCACCGTCTCTTCAAACCCGATGATCCCCGGGAAATGCGTCCTTCCGCTCTCGATTCGGTGAATCAGGTTCCTGCGCATCTCCTGTTTCACAGAGAGCGGCTTGTAGCCGGAATTGCGCAGCTCCCTAACGGTTCTTGCCTTCTGCTCTACCACGTTGCTCCTTCGTTGAGTCTGACTGCGTCAGGAAACGGGCGACCTCATCTCTGGGGAAACGCGGGACGGATTTCCGTCCGCGTTTGTCACTCATTATAACCCCCGCGTCCGCACTGACCAGCGACCCGATTCGCCGTGCCCGTACGCCGGCCTCCTCTATCGCTCTGATTACTGTGTCGCAGTCGTCGTTCGCCACTGCGAGCAACAACGCGCCGGACGCCAACAAGCCTAACACGTGGAGCCCGGCTGCCCGGCAAACGACGCGGGTCAATGGAAGCACCTCGATCGCCTCTTGCTCGACCAGGATCCCGCACTGATTCGCTTCAGCCATCTCGTGAAGCGCCGTCGCGAGCCCGCCCTCGGTGGGGTCGTGCATCACATGGACCTTCGCGGCGTCACACGCCGCAATCGCTTCCTTTACTACGCTGATACCAGGCTCGACGATGTAGCGCTTCGCCTCCTCCATCTCCTCAGGCGAGACACCGGCTCGCCGCAGCTGTTCGGTGGCCTCCCGGGCGAGAACACTGGTTCCTTCAATCGCGATGCCTTTCGTTAAAATGAGGGCGTCGCCAGGCTCGCCGCCGCCCGGCTTCACCAGGCGCTCTGGCTCCACTTCCCCAAGCATCGCTCCGACGACGATCGGGCGGGTCAGGCCGAGAGTGATCTCCGTGTGGCCCCCCACCAGCTCAACGCCAAGAGCGCTGCACGCCTCAACTAGCTGATCGAAGACCGATCCCGCCAGCGCTTCCTCCGAGTCCTCCGGCAGGAGGACTGTCGCCAGGAACCACTGGGGCCGCGCGCCTGTGCACGCTACATCGTTGGCATTTACGTGGACTGCGTACCAGCCGATGAGGTCGCTTGCGAACGTTATCGGATCCGTCTTGGCGACGAGTAATCGCGGGCCGCCGGTATCGATGACGGCGGCGTCCCATCCGATGCCTGGGCCAATGATGACTCTCGGGTCGCGGGGTTGCACACGACGGAGGAGGGTCGCCAAGAGTTCGTTTGGCAGTTTGCCGACCGGAACGCGAGTACTGGGCCCCGTTCGCCCTGAGCTTGTCGAGGGGGCTCTCGGCGCCAGCGAATCCTGATCGGAACCGACTGCAGGTGGTGGAGCCGAAGGATGAGCGCTCCTCCGAGTCCCTTTGCGCTCGCCGCGGAAGGTGAGGCGGCGCAGCCGGTCCCAGTTCTGGGCGATCAGCGCCTCTTTCTTTGCGCGCGACCAGCTCTTTATCTGGCGTTCGCGCGCAAGCGCCTCTTGCCGGGTGGGGAACTCGTCCGCGAATACCAGCCGAACCGGCCGCCGGGTGTGGGTGTATCCGGGTATTTCGCCGCTCTCATGCGCTGAGACTCGTCCCTCGAGTTCATCGGTGTGGCCAACGTAATAAGAGGCATCGGCGCAGCGGAGGATGTAGACGTAGAAGCTCATCTCATCGCTCACTCGCGCTCATCCTTCGGCTCCGTTCTGCTTGAGGCAGGACTGCGCTCAGGATTCGCTGATGCCGATTGATCCTTCGACTACGCTCAGGACGAACGGACGTTTCTCTTTCATCCAACATGTTTCGTAAGTCGCCGCTCACTTTCGGCTCTCAAAAGGCAACTGTCAACCGGGCAGACCCGTCATGTAAATGGGCGCGTTTATACTAGTAGACACAGCGCTAGGAGGTGGAGGCACTGCTCGGGATCGAAGACGCACTGGTAGAGTTCGCGGAGAATCTGTACGACGCCATCGGCTGGCCGGGCGTCGTCTTTCTCATGGCGGTTGAAAGCGCGTGTATCCCGTTCCCCAGCGAGATCATCATGCCCCTGGCGGGTTGGTTTCTCGTCGATAGCACGGGCGAGCTTTTCATTGCCGGTTTCTTTGGCGCGCTCGGTAACCTCCTCGGGTCGCTAGTGGCCTATTACGCCGGCCTATGGGGGGGACGTCCCTTCCTCTTGCGCTACGGCCGCTGGGTTCTCATAACACCGCGCGAGATAGATCTGGCGGATCGCTGGTTCAGTCGCTATGGGGAGATCACGGTCTTCGCGAGCCGGCTACTGCCCGTTGTTCGTACCTTCATTAGCCTTCCCGCCGGCATCGCGCGGATGAACGTCTGGCGGTTTTCGATCTTGACTTTCATCGGCGCCTATCTGTGGTCGCTAGCACTCGCCTGGGCCGGATATCTGCTCGGCGAGAATTGGGAAGACATCTCAAACTACCTCCGCCCGGTCAGCATCCCAATCGGAGTCGGCGTCTTACTGCTGGGAACCTACTTTATCTACCGGCGCATACGTGAAGTCACCCGTGGCGAACAAGGCGACCGTGGAATTGAAGAGCTGGAGGCCGGCCCTCCCTGATTTCGCCGCCGCTCCGATGAACCCGAAATTGGACCGTGTGCCCGGTGGCCGAGCCACTGTGCTGGCTGCTTGCTTGGCCTTGACAATCGCTGTTGGCGTCGGTGGTGCGCTCCTGGCGACCGCCGGTCGTGGCGACGGGGAGCCGGGAGAAGGGACGCCGGTCCCCACCATCGAGGTGCTGAACCCGGCCGATGCGACGATCACCCCCACGCCTCCGGCGCCCGAAACCTCGTATCGTCTCGTCTTTCAGGAGTTCGGCGCTACCGAGGACAAGATCTGGCGCCTCTCACCGCAGGACCCGACCAATCGCGAGCAATTGGCGACGATCCAGCACCGCGAGAACTGGAGTGTGAAGCCGTCCCTTTCGCCGGACAGTCGCTTTATCGCCTACATCGCGGTACCGGAGGGCGCAATCGATCCCGGCTATCAGGGCGAGCTGTTTATGCTGGACCTCAAGCTGCAGGAGACCGCACTAATCTACCGGGGTGTCGATCAGCGCTTCAGACCACTGTGGACTGAGGACAGCCGCTTGCTCTATGCGCGACGCTTGTTTGGGATGGAGACGTTTATCCTCCAGATAAGTGTTGCGCGGAAACCGGCGCCCGGCGAGACGGCGACACCTTCGCCCTCGCCGAGTCCCAGTCCGACCGAAACGCCATTCAGCGGGGAGACATTGCCGCCCACCCCCGAGGGCGAGACGCCGTCACCTACGCCGACGGCAGCGCCTCCGGAAGACCCGGTTAGGACGATCTTACAGGCGCACATGGGGAGCGTCCTCACGTTCATACCCGTGGGTTTTGCCGATGATGGTAAGTCGATGTACTACGTCCAGGTGCAGGGTGGCACGGGCGGAGGCACACTCGTCTTTGCCTACGCCCCGGCGACTACGCAAGGGATTGCCGAGGAGCTGGCAAAGGCGACCCCGACGCCGACACCGCCGCCGCCGGACGCGCCACCCGAGACGCCGATCCCAACCCCCGTCAGGACTACCTACATCGTCCAATTGAGCGATCAGATCGCGCGTGACTACGACTTGAGTCCGGACCGTCAGCGCTTGTCGTTCCTGGCGCCGGGGTTAGTAGAGGGGCAGTTCGTACTCCGCTCGTTCGTGGCGGACCTCGTTGGGCGCACGGCTAGCCCAGTGCCGACCGAAGGGCTGCCGCCCGGCGATCACTTCCGCCCGCTCTGGCACCCTGATGGCAACCGGCTCGCCGTCGGCCTGCTCCCCTCTGGTGTTGAGACAGGCGCCGTGGCGCTCGTTCCCATAGCCGGCGGCCCTGTCGGCTTCCTCCCCGCTCCGGAACGAGGGTTCGACGTGCCGGTCTCGTGGACCCCAGACAGTAGCTTCCTCGCCGTCACCAACTTCAGCGGCGATTCGCTGGCGAATCTGGGGGATCAGCGAATCGACCTCGTCGCGCCCACAGGGCAGCGCATCATCGTCGCCGACGGGACGCAGTTCGAGGTCGTCGGTTGGTTCAGCACTCCGGACCCGGCCGCTACACCTGCTCCGTCCTAGCGGCACAGCATGATATAGTTTGAAGGAGACACGCCGTATGCTAAAGCGCGTAATCAATTCGGTACGCCGGAATCACGCCTTGGAGCATGCCACGATCTCCATTCTCCTAAGTCGCCATGGCCCCATGCGCATCGTCGGGCGCGCGGTCTCAGACGGGTTCTACATTTACGGGGATGTTCCCACAGAGCGCCTGCGCGAACTCGCGGACGAGGCACTTTCGCGCCTTCAGCGTGGGGAAGCCCACCTGGCGGTGTCGCCGCTCTGCGGTACCAACATCGCGGTCGCCGGCGTGCTTGCGGGCCTCGGCTCCTACGCGGCCCTCGGGTCCGGCCCTCGGCGCCTCGGCGGTGTCTCCGGCGCCATCATCGCCGCAATGCTCGCGGTGCTCGCCGCACAACCCCTCGGCCGCCTGATACAGAAGCATTACACCACCTCACCGGACCTAGATGGTGTCCGCATCGTGTCTGTGACGCCGATGAGCAGGCGCCTCTTCAGGGTGCACAAAGTGCGCACCGCGGCTACCACTTCGTGGGGCTAAGCCTTGGCAGGCTCGCGGGTGGCTCAGGTGACTGTCGCGACGCTCAACCTCTTCAATCGCATGGGCGAATGGGAAAGGCGCGCCCCTCTCGTCATCGATCAGCTTGAAGCCCTGTCCCCAGACATCATCGCTTTCCAGGAAGTCGATCTCATGCTTGACCAGGGGATGTGGATCGCCAGGCAGCTCAACCATCGTCTAAACGACAGGCCCCATTACCGGATCAAGCATGCCGCGAGTCCCGGCAAGCGCGTGAGCTATCATGGTATCGGCACGCTCGCGCGTCTGGAGTTCCTGGAGCATGACATCCTTGATCTGATGACCTTTGAGCGCGTAGCCCAGCGCATGGTATTCCGCTGCGGCACCCGGCCGTTCATCTTTGTCAACACGCACCTGCACCATCCGCCCGAGGCCGAGAGCGAGCGTGTCATGCAACTGCAATATCTGCTGGCCTGGATGGAACGCGATTCACGCGGTCTGCCCTGTGTCATCGCAGGGGATTTCAATTCCTATGCCGGGGAGAAAGCCGTAACGCTCATGAAGAGCCGTTTTCGCTCCGCCTTCGAGACGGTGCATGGTCACGAACCGGAGAAGACGTGGCCCACGCCCGTCAACAACTTCGACCCGTCACCCCATGGGACGCTTGACTACATCTACGTTTCAAGTGAGTTCAAGATCAAGCAAGCGCGGCTCGCCTTCGATGCGCCCGCTTCAGACGACCCCGATCTCTACCCGTCGGACCACCTCGGACTCTGCGCGACACTTGAGCTTTGAGTCGGCTATCATGAGCCGGAGAGGGCCTGCAAACTGACACCCATCGAGTAACACGCCACACATCTCGTGCTCGTGATTGATATGTTGAAAACCGTCCATTGTGCGACGAAAAACGGAACCAGTGCGCGTTATCACATATGTCAGCGGCAACAACAGATACCCTGGCGTTGCGAGCGTCGTGTACGGCGGAAAGAGTTGAAATTCGGTTAATGTATACTCGAATTTACTATAAAGCGTTGACATTCTTGTTGATAACTTCTATATACAGATATACACCTGCGCCGTATTCCGGCGCCAGGGACTGGATATGATACAAGTACTTCTCATCGGAAGTGAACGAAGCCGGGTAGCGGATCTCGCCGGAGCTCTCGACGGCAGCCGGTTCCAGCTGGAGTACGCAGCCACGGAATCGGAAGCCTTCAATTCGCTCAGCAATTCCGACCCGAACCTCATCCTCCTTGAGATCTTGTCTCTCGATGCTCCAATGCTTTCCATCTGCCGGCGCCTGCGCGACCGCTGCGCCGTCCCTATTGTCATCTGCTCAACGAGCAGCCGGGAGCAGGATGTAGTGCGTGCGCTGGACGCCGGCGCGGACGACTACCTCGTGATGCCTATCCGGCCGGTGGAGCTCATGGCGCGTCTTCGCGCCGTGCTGCGGCGCATGGGTGATGCGGTCCCTCCGCCAACGAACGGAAAGCGCCTTGTTGCCGGTGACCTGGAACTACTTCTGGACGAGCACAAGGCTCTGCGCCGGGGCACCGAGATAGACCTATCACCCATCGAGTTCAAGCTCCTTGCCCTTCTGGTGCGCGAGACTGGGCGGCCGGTCAGTCACTCACGTCTCATCGCGCACGTGTGGGGGCCGGAATACGTCGACTGCCGCCACTATCTTCGCCTCTACATCCGCTACCTACGCGCCAAGGTAGAAGACAGTCCCCAGACTCCGGAGCTCATCCAGAACGAATGGGGCGTCGGTTACCGGTTCGAGCCCAAAGCGGCAGTGGCTCCCGTTCGGGTCCCAGAATTCTAACGCTTTTTTTACGCGCATTCCTAGCCATTCGGGGTGCCCAGGCATTAACCTTTGCTTAACCTTTATTATCAGTTGGTTACGAGGTCGTCCTCGATTCTAGTTGGGGGGGAGCATGCAACGTGTTCTGGTCGTGGGAGAAAGACCAGAAGATTCGCAGGCCCTAGCGTACCGTTTAGGTTTGCTTGGATACGAAGCCGTGCCCTGCGCTGGCGAGGTCACGCTTGCTCTCCGCACCTTGATCTCCCTTAAACCGGACGCCATCGTCTTTGACGCCGCGGCCGGCGACCGATCAAAAGAGGAGTTCCGCCTTCTCGAACGCGTTTCGCAGCTTCCTATTTTGGTCCAGGGCGAAGACCCGACCGGCGACGAAATGGTCGCCTATCTTGACGAGGGGGCTGTTGGCTACCTCTCGAAGCCCGTCACACCAACCCTGCTTGCCGCCCGCATAGCCGCTATCCTGCGGCGGTCTCCTCAGCAGACAGAAAACGGCCTGATCAGCGCCGGCAATGTCACGCTTGACCTGGAGCGCCGGCAGATCCAAAAGAATGGGGCTCGCGTCAACCTGACACCCACGGAGTTCAAGTTGCTCCGTACTCTCGCAGAGCATTCCGGCCGGCCCTGCAGTCAGAAATTCCTCCTTCAACGCGTTTGGGGCGACGACTTCGCCAACTGCACTCACTATCTCCGGCTCTACATTGGATACCTTCGCCAGAAGCTGGAGGATGACCCCAGGAAGCCCCGCCTTCTCGTCACAGACTGGGGCCACGGGTACAGATTAGTCGCCGACTACAGCCGGGCCCCGGCGTCAGCTTTGCAGCCGGCCCGGGCAGCCGTCGCGTGACGCCCCCCGACAATCGCAAGCGCATACTCGTCGTCTCCCTGAAGAAGGAAGCGGAACCGGTGCTTCGCCAGTTACGAGCCGCTGGGCACCAGGTTTCAGTTGTACAGGACATGGACGATGCGCAGGCCCTCCTGGCCTCGGGCGCTTTTGATCAGACGATCCTTCCTTCGCGCACAATCGAGTCGCTGCTCGTCCAGCGCGCTCTCTGGGAACGCTCCGGAGGAGATTCATGGCGCCGGTCCACCGCAGCGATTGCGCATGACCTGCGCAACCTTCTCAGCGCCTTGGACCGCTGCACACGCGATCTGGAGGCGGAGGATTTCGGGACGCCGCGTGGTGGGGACCTGCCCCAGCTTCAGCGCACCATGTCCACGTTGTCCACCTTCCTCCTTGAGCTGACTGATGAGTTTGACGCCGGCCCCCGGCAGGACCTCTCGCTCAAGGTGCTGGATCTGGAAGATGCCGTCGAAACCGCAGCGATCGCCGTCTACTCGTCCGCTTCGGACAGGCGGCAGCGTCTCGTCATCGATATTGAAGAGAGGGCCCGATACGTCCGCGCCGACTCCACGAAGATGAAACGGGTGCTTTCCAATCTGCTTCTGCATGCCTCCGGGCAGACGCCACGCCTGGGTACCGTAACGGTTCTCGCTCGCAGAGAGTGCGGGGATTGTATCATCTCTGTCTCACACACCGCCGAGACCGCGAGCCTTTCCGGGTTGACGGAGTTGTTCGGGGCTAAGGACGGGAGGAGTGATTACTCCAAAGGAGTACTCTACGGCGTGCAGCATATCGTGGAGCAGCACGGTGGGCGCCTTTGGATCGAGAGTGAAAGAGGTGCGGGCACCACCATCTTTGTGTCCTTCCCTTCGCCGGAGATCGATTACAGCGAAAGTACGCTTTCCGTAGCACCCGGTTAGCGATCCACCATGCAGAGGTGGCTCCTCGCTCCGTTTCTCGCCGGGGCGCTGATCTTCATCACCGACCGCAATCACGAATCGGGCTCGGCTCGCAACATCGTCCTAACGCTTGCGGCCACCATGGCCGCGGTGATTACGTTTGCGAACGCCTTCCACCTGATCGCAGCCGGCGCCGGCGGAGCCCCGGCTGATCCGGCCGTGGGCGTCTCGTTGCCCGCGGCAGCCCCTGGCCGCCCTGCCCCTGCTCAGAGTGAGGAGGTCACGCTTACAGAGATCACGACGGGCTTCAATGAACCGGTGGGGATCGATCACCATGCGCCGACGAACCAGGTCGTGATCTCGGTGAACTATCCAACCGGTATGCCGCATAACTTCGAGCTTGTGTCCAGGGACGGCCAGCGGGAACGGTTCTCGAGCGTCAGCGGGTTGAGAGACGAGGTGAAGATCGCGACGGCGCGTGACAGGCGAGGCGGATTTCAGCCGGGGGAACTTTTCGTGGGCACCGGGACGCCAGGCGTCGTGGCGCGGGTCTCCGCTGACGGGTCGACGATCGAAGATCCGTGGGTGACGCTGCCCGGAGAGAATGGCCTGTTGCGCGGGAGCCTCCATGTGGACCGGACCGGCGTGTTCGGTGGAGACCTCATCGCCGTCACGACTGAGGGTGGAGTCTGGCGTGTGAGTTCGTCCGGTAACGCGACCAGGCTCGCAGACGTGGGAGAGCGCCTGGAGGGCTTGACGACCATCCCCAGCGACGAGGAAAAGTACGGGCCGTGGGCTGGCAATATCCTGGCAGGCGCTGAGGAAGAAGGCAGGATATACGCCATCGACCCGGACGGGAAATATGATTCTTACGAGCTCGGGATCGAACCGGAGGACATCGACGTCATCGCGGCCAGCGAGAACTTCTTTGGCGTTGACTACGGCGGGAGCACATTGTGGGGGGCCCCTCCAACCGAATTTGCGGAGATGGTGGGAGATGTGCTGATCGCACAGGAGCACCCGGGAATCCTCTGGCACGTACGCTGGGACGGGGAGGAGTTTGACGTCAGAGAGTTGGCGCGGGTTTCGCAGTGGGAGCATGTGACGTTCTCGAGCGCGGGCATATCCGAAGTCGCTGTCCTGCCGCCGACGACCGGGACAGGCGACGGCAACGGGACCGTTCTCGTGGCGGCGCTTGGCGTTCTGGCGATCGTTGTCGTTGCCGGTACCGCCGGCGGGATGTTCCTCGCACGGCGGCGGCGCGTCGCTGTGCTTGGAGCAGACATGGCGCTGCGGCGCCCTGCCGGCCGGGACCCGGACATGCCTGTCTTCGCCGGCACCGGTCCGCTGGGCGGCCCCTTCGAGGCGGATGCCTGGATCGAGGTCGTTTCACCGGAGGACCTCGGCCCTTTCCCGCTGGGCGAGGAACCGGTCACGGTCGGCTTCACCGGAGATTGCACCATCTGCCTGCCGGACAGTGGCGGCCAGATAGGGGCCCGCCTCCGCGTCTGGAGGAGGGAGGGCCGCTATATGTTGCACAACCTATCCCGGCTGGGGGCGGCCACCGTCGGCGGCAAGCCGGTCACGTGGGCCGTCCTCGAGGATGGCGACGAAATTCAGGTCGGATCGTGCAGGCTCATCTTCCGGACGATAGGCCCGTCTGGCGATGCCTGACGGCCCGAGCGTGTAGGAAGAGCAATTCTAACGATTTTCTGATTTGGCTCATGCATTAGAGCCGCCCTCGGGCCGATAGCATGGCCTCAAAACCACGGTGCCCACGTGCAAACGGGAAAGGGGGTGAGGCGGCCGTCCCGAACACAGCCGCAGTCGAACAATCAATAGGTATGCCCAATAGTCAATGGGAAACTCGGAACAGAGCAGGGCCTCAGACCCTGCCGCTACACGTTCCAAAAGGGAGGACACTCTAGTGCAGTTCATAGCTTATGCTCTTTCTTCGCTGTTGGTGCGGATCAGAGGCGAGCGCGGCCAGGACCTTCTTGAGTACGCGCTGCTCGGCGGTCTCATCGCCGCCGCCGTCATGGCAGCCATCACGCTCGGCGTCATGACCGGTGCGGTCAGCACCATGGTCACAAATATCGGCAATTGCGTCGACTTCGCTAAGAGTACTACCTGCGGTCCATTCTAGTAACCGCCTGAACAGCTATGGCTGAGGAAGCCGGCGCCGGGCCGGGTCTCAGCCGTAGTCCTGCAGTGTGGGGCTACGTACTATTTAATGGCGCGCATCAAGTTCAGTTACGGAGGGAGCAGATCGGTGCTTAGGCAGGCAGCCAGGGCGTTCACGTTTCCGCGCACCAGGGCTGCGTTGTCGCAGCCTCGGCGGCGTGTTGTCCTAATGTGGTGGCCTCTCGCCGTAGTTGCTCTAATCGCATGCGCCGTTCTCCGTGGCTACGCCGACGACATCGGCTTTCCGGTCCATGGGGCCGAAATAGAAACGGGCCTGATGGGCTTTTTGCCCACCGAATGGTTTCAGCTAAATGTCTATCCCGTTTGGCCCGGATTCTTTCAATGGGCCTTCGTGAGCGTGCACGTCTCCTGGTTCGCTGTGCCGTGGCTCGCCGCGTTACTTGTCTCATGGCGCAGACCTGGGCGAATCGGTTCGTTCTTCCGCTGGTGGATAGCCCTGCACGCCACGGTGATCCTTGGCTTCGCACTGTTCCCGCTTGAGCCGCCCTGGATGAGCGACCCAGAAGTGCCCAGGATCATTAGCGGGGTACTGGGGAGCGGGGTGCATGATTCGAATCCGTTGGCAGCCATGCCGAGCCTTCACGTTGCACTGCCTCTGACGATCGCTTTGTGGTTCTTCCGTGAGCGATGGACTGCGCCGGCTTGTGCCATGGTCGCGTATGCGACCATAGTCTCGTCGGAAGTCATCCTGTCAGGCGAGCACTACGTAATCGATGTCATCGGCGCTCTTGCGGCGGCAGTTGGAATATATCTCGTGGCTTCGACTGACGTTCTCGAGCTTTTGTCACGCCGCATGTTCGCAGCCGCCAGGAGCGCCTCGCAAAAGGCCGCCGGCTACCGAGCCGGTCGCCCATTACCAGTACCGGTTCTCGTCCGGCAACGAGAGAAAGGCCAGGCTCTGATTGAGTTTGCGTTCGTTTTCCCGATACTCTTCGTCTTCATCCTGGCGATTGTGGATGTCGGCTTCGCCCTGGACCGCCGGGAGGTGATCCAGCACGCGGTGCGAGAGGGCGCGCGCAGCGGCGCCGTGGGTAAGACCGTCCAAGAGATCACCGATTACACCAATGAGCAATCAGGGGACATACTGGATAACGTCAAGGTCTGCTATGACGATGACAACGGCGACGGCGATCTGGGTAACGCCGGTGACAGCGTTCGCGTCAGCGGTAACTACACGTACAACTTCGCAATCGGCACCGGGGCCTTCTTGAGCGGCGTCATCCCTCCCATCGACATGACGCCATCTGCGGAGGCACGGCTGGAGAAAGCCGTCGCGGTGCCCGGGGCGAATGTGTGCAAATGACGATGATGAGACACCTTCGTGGCCCACGGCCTGATCGGGCAAACAAGGCACTCCAGAAATCAGGAGGGAAGGACTAGGGGACTATGGCAAGAATGCAGGGCCTCTCACTAGCGGGCGGCAACCGGGGGTTGCTTATCATAGCGGCCATCGCCGGGATCGCAGCCGCCGTGCTCTTCATAGCGGCCGTCAATTCGGGCGGGGGCGGTTCGAGTACGTCCGCAACCTCCGAGACAGCCCCCGTGGTGGTGGCGGCGACGGAGATTTCAGTGGGGGAAGAGATTAGGGCAAACATGGTGGAAGTAAAATCGGTGCCCAATGAACTGGTCGTCACCGGTGCCTTTCCTGCGGTGGATACGGCGGTCGGCCAGCGCGCGCGCGTTCCCGTCGCGGCGGGAGAGCAAATAACACCGGCCAAGGTCGGCGCCCCAACCGAGGGGGCCGGGCTGGGTTACGTGTTGCCGCCCGGGAAGGTGGCGGTGGGAGTTGAGGTGAGCGAAGCGACACAGGCAGGGGGCAACCTTCTCCCGGGCGATCATATCGATCTCCTGGCGACCTTCCAGCCTACGGAAGCCGGCGCGCCGGTAGTTGTCTACACTTTCCTGCGAGACCTGGAGGTGCTGTCCGTTGCCCAAGAGGCACAAGAAGCTGTAACCGCGGCCCCGGATGCGCCCGGGGGGACGGACGACGCCAGTCTGACTACGAGTGGAGAGGTTCCAAAAGATGTTAAGGAGCAACCGTCGGCCGTGACTGTAACTGTTGCCGTAGATCCGTCGCAGGCGCAACTGGTCTCGTGCATCCAGGACCACCCGAACGTAAGCAGGGTTTGGCTCACGCTACGGGCGTTCGGTGAACCTGCACCGGCAGAAGTGATGACGGTTCCACAGGGCTACTGTCAGCTAAACGGTTGAATCGAGCAGAGGCGAGAGAGAGGGAGGTGCTTAATGGCCAGGGTTCCTGAAGTGATGGTTGTGGACCAGGACCCGAAGGCTCGCTACGAGGTGAAGCAGCTGGCCAAGCAGGCTCACCTGACCGTAGCCGGCGAGGCGGCCTTCGGGACGGAGGCGGTCTCCCTGGCCGCTGACGTCAAGCCTGACGTTATTGTCTGCGGTATCAGTACGCCGCCGGAACGCTCGCTGCAGACGATCGAGGCGCTGCTGGACCTCCTGCCGGAGACGCCCATAGTGGCCTATAGCTGGCGTGACGATGCTGAGATGGTGCGCAAGGCGATGATGGCCGGCGCCCGTGACTATTTCGTCATGCCGGCAGAGTCTGAGCGCGTCCTGGAGTCTATCCGCGCAGTCCTCGAGGCCGAGGAGCGGAAGCGTCTCCGCATCAGCGGCCAGGCCAAGGCGCTCGGGCCTCGGGGCCTTATTATCACGGTGTTCGGCGCCAAGGGGGGCGTTGGCAAGAGCACCGTCGCCACGAATCTGGGCGTCGCTCTTAGCAGAGAGCTGGCGCATTCCGTCGTCCTCGTGGACGGCGATAACAATTTCGGCGACGTGGCCTCCATGCTGGACCTGAAGCCCACGCGCAACATCGTGGACCTCGTCCGGGATATCGACGCCGTGGAGCGTGGCACAGTCACGGACTATCTGACGCAGCACGAGAGCGGCCTCTGGGTCCTTCCCGCCCCGCGGGAGTGCCTGCAGTGGCGCACCGTGACACCGGAACGCTTTCGAAAAGTAGTCACCACGCTTGCCCGCCGTTTCGATGTGGTGCTCGTCGACACCGCGGGCGCGCTGGGCGACCTTCCCCTCGCGGCGCTTGAAGAAGCGAACATGGTCCTCTGGCTCACTTCCTCCGACTTCTCGAGCATCAATAACTCACTGGTGGCGCTGGAGACGCTCCAGCAACTCTCCTACCCGGACGCGCGCGTCCGCCTGATGTTGAACATTACTTCCGTTGACGACGGCGTGCGCCCGGCCAAGATCGAAGAGGTCCTCGGCCGCCAGTTCTTCTGGCTCGTACCCTACGACCGGCAGCTCCGGCTGGGTGGGCAAATTGGGAAGCCGGTCGTGGGCACCCACAGGGATTCCCGCGGGGCTCAGAGCATAATCCAGCTGGCCCAGGCGCTGATGGGTGTGGGACCGAAGGTAAGCACCAAGCGGGCGTCTCCTCTACGGCGGTTCTTCTCCAGGCGCGAGGAGCCTAACGGCCACGCTCCGCCGGCCGGCGCTCGCGGGGAGGTCATAGGCAGTGCTGAAACCAACTGAGTCTTCCGGGACAAACGGCGCCGGCCTCTGGAGCTTCAACCTGCCCAACGAGGTCACCGTCTCTGACGAGTACGCGCCTCTCTCCCCTGAAAACGAGCAAACTGTCCAGCATGTTCACCACCGGCTCATCCAGGAGGTGGACATCAAAGCGATCGAGCGGCTGGGGCCAGACCGCAGCCAGGAGGCAGTGGAGATGGCCACCCGCGCCCTCGTCGCGGAAGTCGCGCCGGCCCTCTACGGGGAGAGCAAGGAGCAGGTCATTCGCCGCGTCGTCGACGACGCCGTAGGCCTCGGCCCGCTCCAGCCGCTTGTCAAAGACACCTCGATCTCAGAGATCATGGTGAACTCACCCGAAGAGATCTATTTTGAGCGTGACGGCGTCATCTATCTATGCGCTCTGCGCTTTCGCGACCGCGACCACGTCGCCCTCGTTGTCGACCGGATCATCGCCCCCCTGGGGCGTCGCGTAGACGAATCGTCGCCGTTCGTGGACGCGAGGTTGCCAGACGGCTCCCGAGTCAATATCATCATCCCTCCGCTTGTGCCGCGTTCGCCCACGATCACGATCCGGAAGTTCCGCCCGGACAAGTACAACATGGCGGACCTCATCGCCAACGACACGCTGACGCAAGAGGTCGCGGACTTCCTGCGCGCGGCTGTGCAGCTACGGCTGAACATCGTGGTCTCGGGCGGCACCGGCACCGGCAAGACGACGCTCTTGAGCGCGCTGTCATCCTTCATCCCGGAGCGGGAGCGCATCATCACGGTGGAAGATCCCATTGAGCTGAAACTTCAGCAGAAGCACGTCATCTCATGCGAGGCGCGTCCTGCCAACATCGAAGGCCGCAACGAGGTCACGCAGCGTGACCTCGTGAGGAACGCCCTGCGCATGCGGCCGGACAGGATCATCGTCGGCGAGGTGCGAGGACCCGAGGCGTTCGACATGATGCAGGCGATGAACAC
>CAYZLC010000012.1:9198-17500 GCA_964479365.1 uncultured Dehalococcoidia bacterium | reverse complement strand
TGGCCGTGGCGACGACGACGCGGACTCAGCGGGAGGAGGTGGCGGCGAACTCGTGCGCGAACGAGGTGTGGGCGCTGAACCGCAAGGGGTTCGCCGAAAGTATCGATGCGGCAGACGAATCGGATGTGGAGTCGCTGGTTGAGCGGGCGGTCTCGGAGCTGGGGCGGCTCGACGTTCTCGTGAATGCGCAGGACCTACACTTCGCCAAGCCGCTGCTGGAGATCTCGCTCGCAGAGTGGCGGCGGGTCATCGACGTCAACCTGACGGGCGTGTTCGTGGCGTGCAAGGCGGCGGGCGCGGAGATGCTGCGGCAGGAGAATGGCCGCATCGTGAACATGAGCTCGGTACTGGGCGAGCGGGGGATGGCGAATGGGAGCGCGTACTGCGCGGCGCAGGCGGGGGTGCTGAACATGACGCGCGCGCTGGCGCTCGAGTGGGCGCGGAGCGGGGTGACCGTCAACGCGATTGGGGCGGGATGGATCGAGGCGGGAGGGTTCCTGGCGGACGAGAATATGAAGCGGCAGCTAGAGCGCTATCTGCCGCACAAGCGGCTGGCGCAGCCAGACGAGATCAGCGGCGCGGTGGTATACCTGGCGTCCGAGGCGGCGGCCTATCTCACAGGGCAGGTGGTGTGGATTGAGGGCGGGGCGTTGAGTCACGTTTGAGGTAGCCGTTCGCGTTCAGCTTTCAGCAATCAGTCCGCCCGTTTCGATATAGTAGACACGATGTCCACGCAGCCCCATGAGAAACAGGCCGTCGACCGCGAGCAGGTCAAGCGCTGGCAGGCGAACCTTGGCGCCGAGATCGACGGTATCGAGATCTATCGTTTGCTGGCAGCTGCTGAAGGCGATGTCAAGCGGAGGGGTATCTTCGAGGATCTGGCGGCGGTCGAGGAGCACCATGCGCGTGTGTTCCGCGAGAAGCTAATTGAAGCGGGGGTGCAGCCGAAGGAACGCGGGCCGGGCCGACGCGTGCGCCTAATCGGACTTGGGGCGAGGTGGTTCGGCGTCAACGCGGTGCTCCCCATCGTACGGAGCATGGAGGCCGGCGCATACAGCGCGTACATGGCGCAGGACGAGGCGGCGCAGGCACTGGCGCCGGACGAGCGGGAGCATCGGAAGACGATGTCGCGGTTGGAGCGGGGCGAAGTTGAGCCGTCGCAGGCGATAACGTCGCGGGAGAGCTGGCATCGGGGGGGCGGCGGCGGGACGCTGCGGGCCAGCGTATTCGGAGTGAGCGACGGGCTGGTCTCCAACGCATCGCTCGTGATGGGCTTCTCGGGTGCACAGACAAAAGGAGACGTCGTGCTGCTGGCGGGAGTGGCCGGCCTCCTGGCGGGCGCCTTCTCGATGGCGGCCGGCGAATACGTGTCGATGCGGGCGCAGCGGGAGCTCTTCGAGCGCCAGATTGAACTGGAGAGAGAAGAACTAGAGGCGAACCCGGAGGAAGAGGCGAAAGAGCTTGCGCTGATATACCGCGCAAAGGGGCTCTCCCCGGAACAAGCGGAGGCGACGGCGGCGCAACTGATGGCGGACCCGGAGATAGCGCTGAATACGCTCGTGCGCGAGGAGTTGGGGCTGGACCCGGCGTCGCTGGGGTCCCCGTGGGGGGCGGCTATCGGATCGTTTCTTGCGTTTGCGGCGGGCGCGGTGGTGCCGGTAGTGCCGTTCTTATTCGCGCCGGGTGAAGAGACGATCTCAGCGGGGTATGTCGTCGTGAGCGCAGCCCTCAGCGGGCTGGCGTTGTTTGGGGTGGGCGCGTCACTCTCGCTGTTCACTGGGCGCAGCGCCTTGATGAGCGGGCTTCGACAGGTCGGGCTGGGCGCGGTGGCGGCTGCTCTGACGTTCGGTATCGGTCGAGTAATTGGGGTCTCGACGGGCGTATAGGGCGGGCTGGTTTGAAACCTGCCCCCTACTCGTGGACGGCCCAGTTGGGCGCAGGGCCGGTGATGCCGTCGCCTTCCAACTGGGCGATCTCTTCGTCGCTTAGGCCGAGGAGGTCCCGAAAGACGTAGTCGTTGTGCTCGGCGAAGGAGGGCGCGGGGAGGCGGATGTGGGCCGGGGTCTCGCTCATGCGCCAGTGCGGGGCCTCTATCTCGGAGGTGCCAGCTGCGGTGTGGGTGACGGATTCGAAGAAGCCGCGGGCGCGCAGGTGGTCGTCTCCGAACACCTCGGGAACGCTGAGCACCGGCATCGCGGGGACGCCGGCGACCTGTAGCGAAGCGGCGGTCTCCTCCTTCGTGCGCCCTCGCGTCCACACGGTCATGATTTCGTCGAGTGCGTCCTGGTTGCGGTAGCGATTGACGGCGTCGGCGAACAGCTGATCGCGTGAGAGGGCCGGTTGCTGCATGACCTGGCAAAGGGCGGTGAATTGGGCGTCGGTCTCGCAGGCGATGGTGATCCATTGGTCGTCGCCGGCGCAGGGGTAGCAGCCGTGGGGCGCCATCGATGAATGGCGGTTGCCGCGACGGAGGGGCTCGCGTTGGTTCATCGAGAATGCGACCACGAACTCGCCGATGACGTTGATGAGGTTCTCGCGCTGGGCGAGCTCGATGTACTGGCCGCGACCCGTTCGGCGGCGGTCCCAGAGGGCGAGGGCGATGGCGCCGGCGGCGGCGATTCCGGCCATGGGGTCGCCGTAGCTGATGCCGGTCTTCTGCGGCGGGCCGCCGGTGTAGCCGGTGAGGTGGCAGAGGCCGGAGAGCTGTTCGACGTTGGTACCGTAGGCGATGAAGTCGCGCTCGGGGCCGGTCTTCCCGTGGCCGGGCATGGACAGCATGACCACCTGATCGTTTCGGGCCGCGAGGATGTCGTAGGTGAGGCCGAGGTTGTCCATTACTTCTGCCCGGAAGTTTTCGATCACCACGTCGGAAACCTCCACGAGGCGCAGGAAGAGGTCTCGGCCGTGCGGTTGCGAGAGGTCGAGAGAGCAGCCGTACTTATTGCGGTTGGTGTGGTTGAAATACGGAGACTTGTCCCAGACGCGCTCGACGTCCGGCGGCTGGCCCGTGAAGGTACGGAGGAGGTCCCAGTTGTTGACGGCTTCGATCTTGATGACCTCGGCACCCATGTCGGCGAGAAGCCGTGTGGCGTAAGGGCCGGCCCAAGCCATGGTCAGGTCCAGGACGCGGATGTCGTTGAGAGGGAGGCGGTACATGGCTTCCCCCTAACCCGACCCCACCGGGAAAGAGGAAGTGGGAAGCAGGAAGGAGGTGAGCAACAGGGTGCGCCACGGAGGGCAGGGTTTGTTATGAAAGCGAGCGCCATCTATGATCGCGCTCATCCTTCGGCTCCGCCCTTCTGCGGAAGGGTTGCGCTCAGGATTCGCTCACGATACCGGTCGTTCGACAAGCTCGGGACGAACGGGGTGGTCACCGCAGCTCCTTTTCGTAGTCGAAGACGCGGAAGGGGCCGAGGGGGCGCTCGCCGGTGCGGATGAAGCCGGCGCGTTCGTAGAGATGATGAGCGGCGGTCTGTTGCTCGGTGGTGTCGAGGATAAGGCGGCGGTAGCCTTGGTCGCGGCAGAAGCGCTCGGCGGTTTGGAGGAGGCGCTGGGCTATTCCCCTGCGACGGTGGGCGGCGGTGACGCGCGTGCGGCGCAGCCGCCCGGTACCCGCATCGACGCGCTGGATGCCAATCATGCCCATTAGACCGTCGGCCTCGGCGACCCAGAGGTTGGAACCAAGGGTCAAGTATCCGGTCTCTATGTTCCGCAGGTCGTCTTCGTATTTAGGGTCGAGGTCGAGGTACTGGGGTGTGGTTTCCATGACGCCCTCGCGGTGGAGGGCCCAGACCTGCTCGTAGTCGCCCGGCTGGTAGGTGCGGATGGTAACGGCATCTTCCATCACACAACTCCCGCTGCTCGCAAGCGCGAAAGGTCGTTGCGCGAGAGGCCCATTTCGTGGCAGTAAAGGTCAGCGTTGTGCTCGCCGAGGAGGGGGGCGCGGCCAGGGCGACATTCGACGGCGGACAGGCGGAAGGGCGGGCCGGGGTAGGTAAGTTCTCCGGCTTCGGGATGATCGATGCGCTGAAAGTAGTCGCGGGAGCGCAACTGGGGCGATTCGAGGAGGTCGCTGAGGGTGTGGACGAAGGCGATGGGGGCGCGGGCGGCGCCGGCGGTGCGGTAGACATCCGGGGCGTCCTGGCGGCCGGCCCATTCGTAGACGATCGCTTCGAGCTCGTCGTTGTGCTGGAGGCGGGAGAAGTTGTCTTTGAAGCGCTCGTCTTCGATCAGGTCGGGGCGGCCGATCGCTTTGGCGAACCAGGGCCAGTTGCGGGGCATGATGTGCAGGCCGATATGGCCGTCCTTCGCGGGAAAGACGCCGACCATGGCCGAGAGGACGTTGCCCCGGCGCTTCGAGATGTCACGCTTGAGGTACGCCCACCAAGGGAGATATAGCTCGAGGGCAGAGGCCATGCACTCCTGCGCGGAGATGTCGATGTGCTGAGGCACCTCTAGCGTATCGGCGTTGTAAGCGGCGACGGCGGCGGCAGCGAACGCCTGGAGGCCTGCCTGGTACTCCGCTTGATAGCCACCGTTCACCAGCGGCTCACGCTCCGGGTCTCCGGTGAGCGACATCTGACCGCCGGAGGCGAACGAGTTGAGGTTCGTCGCTCGCCATTCCGCGCAGAGGCCGGTCTGGCCGAAGGGTGTTATCGAGACGAGGATGATGCGTCGCTTGATGCCACGGAGGGTCTCGTAACTTAGCTTCAGTTCGTCCAATCGCCGCGGCGCAAAGCTCTCGACGATGACGTTCGCCTCTTCGACCATGCGGCGGAAGAGGCGCTGCCCTGTCCGCGTCGTGACGTCGAGATTGGCGCTGCGCTTGTTGGTGGCGAGGTAGAGCCAGAGGGCGCCGGTCTCGCAGTGCGGGCGGTCGCCCGCGAAGGGGCCGTGGCGACGAAGCGGGTGGCCGGAAGGGGCCTCGAGGACGGTGACCTCCGCCCCGTAGTCCGCTAACAGCTTCGTGCAGTAGGCGCCGGCGACGCCGTCTGAGAGATCGAGGACGCGGAGGTCGGCGAGGGTGGTCTCAGGCATACGCGCTATATAGTACCCGAGGCGGATTCAGGCGGGTGATTCAGTCGGCCTGTAGCGGATACAGCCGGATAGACTCGACGCACACGAGGCGGGACCAAGTGTTGTATCCAGGCGTCAGACAGAGGCTGGGGCCTGCCCGGTCAGTAGTCTTGCATCCGGTGGCGAGAGAAAAAGCCGGCCAGGCGCTCCGCTGCGCCCTTCGGGTTCATCTGGAGCATGCAATGGTTTGCGCCAGGCAGCTCGAAGTTCTCGGCCTGCGGCAGCCACTTCCTTATAGTTTCGTAAGCCTCACGGAAGTAGGGTCGGGTATCGACGCCCACCACGTTCAGCACCGGTTGGGTGATACGGGCGGCATCCTCGCTCGTGAACGTCCATGCTGGCAAGGCGAATATTCGGAATAGCGTGTCCGCATCCGCCACCCACCGTTCGAAGTAACCCGGCGGCAGCGTCTTATCCATAGCCGCGCGGGCCGCGTTGAAGTCAGGGCCCCCTACCTCCCTGGCGAATGTTTCTATAGCACCCGCCTTGTCACCCGCCTCATACAAGGCTCCCATTTTTTCCGCCGTCGCACCGAACTCGGGGTTATCGAGAGCAGAGGGTAGAGCTGGTTCCAGGAGGGCAAGAGACTGGACGGCCTCAGGAGCATCCAGAGCAAGCTGCAGGAGAACGAGGCCGCCGCCGGACTGACCGGCGAGGTGCGCCCTGTCAACCCCCAGATGGCGCATCACCGCCCTACAATCGGCTGCTCCGAGTTCGACGGCCGCAACCGTCTCGACGCCGCCCGACGCTTCGGGCCAGGTGCTGTTTCCCCAGCCGCGCTGATGATAATCGATTACGCGATAGTGATCGGCGAGGGCCGGCTCCTTGACCACAGCGGCGCATTCGTCACCCATGGCGCCGTGGACAAACACAACGGGCTCCCCCGACCCTCGCTCCCGTATCTCCAATTGCGCTCCGTTGATCTCGGCACGTTGCGTAGCTTCACGGGTCATTTTCTGCACCTCCCATTGCGCCAACAGTTCATGTTTGGAGGGTCTTTACGCTGTGGAGAGGATCATCTTGCCTGAATAGGAGAGCAAAAAGCAAGCGGTCACGGCGCCCATCAATCCAAGGGGGCCACCGCCCTACAAATTGCTCCGCCCCTGGCCGCCGTCCACCACCCAACACGCCCCCGTCACCCACGAAGCCCGCGGCGAGCACAGGAACGCCACCACGTTCGCCACCTCCTCCGCCGCCCCGAAGCGCCCCATGGGGATGTTTTCCGCGACGAAGCGGGCTATGGCTTCGGGGTCCTCCTGCTGCCGCTTCCACCAGGTGCCGCCGGGGTGGGCGATGGAGCCGGGCGCAACAGTGTTGACGCGGATGTTGTCTGTGGCGAGCTCGATGGCCATGGCCTTGGCGTGACTGATGAGAGCGGCTTTCATCGCGTTGTAGCCTGGTCGGCCGCCGGCCTCGCGGCCGTAGATGGAGCTCAGATGGACGATGCTGCCGCCGCCGGCGTTCCGCATGTGGGGGACGACCAAACGAGTGAGGCGGGCGGCGGGCAGGAACAGGATGTCGAACGACTGGCTCCAGACGTCATCGTCATCGCCTGGGGCGGAGAAATGGATGCTGTTGACGAGGATATCGATGCGGCCGAAGCGATCGAGGGCGGACTGCACGAGGCGTTCGGCGTCTTGCGCCATGGTCAGGTCGCAGGAGACGGTGAGCGCCTCAGCGCCTTTCGCCTCGGCGGCGGAGGCTGCCTCGCGGAGTGTGTCTTGGCCGCGAGAGGCGAGGACGAGGCGGCAGCTCTCCTCGGCGAGGACAAGCGCGGTCGCTTGACCGATGCCGCGCGAAGCGCCGGCGATGACGGCCACTTTGCCTGCGAGGCCGAGGTCCATGCGCTCAACTATAGGGGTGCGCAGCGGCGGCCGGAAGGAATGCGGATTACGAGGTACGTGTTTCGGGATCGGAATGCAGGGCCGACGCTTCGGGAAGTCGATCTCGAAGTCACGTGATGCGCTCGCAGGCTCAACATTCGGATCGATAAGCCATCCCGATGCCTCGCCCCTACGTCCCACCCCAAAGGATCGCGGCTGTTTTCTTGCCGACCACAGAGCGCGCGCCCTACAATTCAGGCACTGTCCCGTGTGTCCGCAGGCTATCTTGCATGACTGAATTCGCTAGTAAAACAGAGATGACGAAGGCGTACGACCCTTCGAAGGTTGAGGCGGCGCTGTACCAGCGATGGCTCGACGGAGGTTACTTTCGCGCGCGGATCGATCCCGATAGGGAGCCGTTCTGCATCATCATGCCGCCCCCGAACGTGACGGGCGAGCTGCATCTTGGGCACGCGCTGGAGGACACGATTACAGACTGCCTCGTCCGCTGGCACCGCATGAAGGGCGATCCAACGCTCTGGCTGCCCGGCGTGGACCACGCGGGGATCGCGACGCAGAACGTGGTCGAGAAGGAGCTGGCGAAGGAGGGGTTGACACGGCAGGACCTGGGACGTGAGCAGTTCGTGGAGCGCGTCTGGGCGTGGGTGCGCAAGTACCGCGGCGTCATCTCCCACCAGCACGCGCGCTTGGGCGCCTCCTGCGACTGGGAGCGCGAGGTGTTCACGATGGACGAAGGGCCGCAGAAGGCGGTGCGCACGACGTTCGTGAGGCTTTACAAGGAAGGATTGATCTACCGCGGCGAGCGGATCATCAACTGGTGCCCGCGCTGCCAGACGGCGCTTTCGGACCTCGAGGTAGAGCACGAGGAGCAAGAGGGGAAGCTCTGGTACGTGAGGTATCCGCCGCTCAACGAAGACGGAAACATGACCGGCGAGTACATTGTGATTGCGACGACGAGGCCGGAGACGATTGTGGCGGACGTGGCGGTGGCGGTGAACCCGACGGTCGAGCGCTGGAACGGTTTCGTGGGCCGAAAAGCTCTGTTGCCGATAATCGAGAGACAGATACCGATCATCGCGGACGAGCAGGTGGAGGCCGAGTTCGGCACAGGCGCGCTGAAGATCACGCCGGGGCACGATCCGGTGGACTTCGAGGTCGGCCAGCGGCATGGGCTGCCCGCAATCGTGGCGGTTGCCGGCGATGGGACGATGAACGCGGAGGCGGGGCCGTACGAGGGGATGGACCGCTTCGAGTGCCGCAAGGCGATTGTCGCCGACCTGGAGCGGCTCGGGCTCATCGAAAAGACGGTAGCGCACCGCTATTCCGTCGGTCACTGCGAGCGCTGCCACACGATCGTAGAACCGGTGGTCAGCAAGCAGTGG
>CAYZLC010000012.1:0-9188 GCA_964479365.1 uncultured Dehalococcoidia bacterium | reverse complement strand
GCCGGCGATCGAGGTGGTGAAGGACGGTCGCATCCGGATTACACCACGACGGTTCGAGCGAGTGTATATGCACTGGATGGAGAACATCCGGGACTGGTGCATCTCGCGGCAGCTGTGGTGGGGCCACCGCATACCGGTCTGGTACTGCGAGTGCGGGGAGCAGTTCGCATCGATCGAGGACCCGCTGTCCTGCCCGAAGTGCGGCTCAGCGAAGATTGAGCAAGACCCGGACGTTCTCGATACGTGGTTCTCTTCCGGGCTGTGGCCACATTCGACGCTGGGATGGCCGGAGGAAACGGAGGAGCTGCGGTACTTCTATCCCACGACGATGATTCAGATGGGCTACGACATCCTCTTCTTCTGGGCGGTGAGGATGATCACGATGAGCCTGCACAACATGGGGGACGTGCCCTTCCGTGATCTGTACCTGCATGGCCTGATCCGGGACGCGAAGAACCGGAAGATGACGAAGAGCCTGGGCAACGTGGTGGATCCGCTAAAAGCGATCGACAAGTACGGGTGCGACGCGCTGCGGTTCACGCTGGCGACGGGCGGCGCGCCTGGGAATGATTTCCGCCTTCTGGACGAGCGGTTGGAGGCGTCGCGCAACTTCGCGAATAAGATATGGAACGCGGCGAGGTTTGTGGTGGCGCGTCTGGAGGAAGGAGGAAGGGGAAAGGAGGAAGAAGGGGGTGGTGAGCTCACGCTGGAGGACAGGTGGATCCTGTCCCGGCTGCGGCGGACGGCGCGGGAGGCGGACAAGCTGCTGGGGGAGTTCCAGATAAACGAGGCGGCGCGGCTTCTCTACGAGTTCTTCTGGAGCGATTACTGCGATTGGTACCTGGAGATGGCGAAGGTGCGGCTGAAGGCGGGAGATGGATCGGCACTGCCGGTGCTCGTGGAGGTGTTGGAGTCCAGCATGCGCCTACTGCACCCTTTCATGCCGTTCGTGACGGAGGAGGTCTGGCAGCACTTGAGGCAACGCGCCGGTGGGCTCTCCGAAGCGCTGATAATCGCTCCGTGGCCACGCGTAGACGGTGAATTCGACGCGGAGGCGGAAGAGCGCATCGAGACGGTGATCGAAGTGATCCGCGCGATCAGGAACATAAGGGCGGAGCGCGGTGTCGACCCGGGCCGCTACATCGAGGCGTATATCGCGGCGGATGGGGCGCTACCAGCGCTTGAAGCGGCACGCCCCATGGTCGAGGCGCTGGCGCGGGTGCGGCCGCTGCACCTCGTGCCGGACGCGGGGGCGACGCCGAAGACAGCGGTCGCATCGGCAGTGCTGTCCGAGGCACAGGTCGTACTCCCGCTCGCCGGAATGATCGACGTGGAGGCGGAACGAACGCGGCTGTCGGCGCAACTCGCGGAAGCAGAGAACGAGGTTCTGCGGTTGGAGGGGAAGTTGGGCAATCAGGAGTTCCGCTCGAAGGCGCCTCAGGAGGTGGTGGCGCGGGAGGAGGATAGGCTGACGGCGACGCGGGGGCGTGTAGAGGGACTGCGGGGACGGTTGAGGGAGCTGGGGTAGCACAGAGGTCATTTGCCGTGGAACAGACCAATGAAGGAGCCTTGGTCTGCATTCGATGCGGTAATCCCGTATCCCAAGATGACTCGGTTAAGAGGTGGGGACTCCACTTCGGTAAATGGTACCTCCGACCGCGGCGATTGGTCTTTCATCGGGGTTGCCTCTCCGCCATGTTCCGCAATACTTGGAGGGACACCGCTATCTTCGTCGGCGTAGTGACGCTCATCATAGTAGCGGTCATGCTGGTCCGTTGACCGATCGGCGGAGTCCCTCCGATACGATAAACAAACCTATTGGTTTCTAAATTGACCGTGGTATGTCGGCGTGCTAGCATCGGGATTGTGGCGATTGGAACAATCTCGTAGCTTTCGCACCTTTGGAGTAGCGCCGGAGTGATAAGCGAGCTGTTCGCCGACTACATCGCGGTGCTCATCGCCACCATTCTCGGTTTCGTGCTGGTCGCGGGCGCGCTCATCGGCAACTGGGTCCTGGCACCGAAGCAGCCGACCCGCACCAAGGGTGTCACGTATGAGTGCGGGATGCTGCCGATCGGCCGCAGCCGGACGCAAGTGCACTTTCGCTACTACCTGTTCGCGATCCTCTTTCTGATTTTCGATATCGAGGCCGTGTTCCTGTTCCCGTGGGCGGTAACGTTTGTGGAGATCGGCGAGCAGGCGTTCTGGGAGATGGTGGTATTCATCCTCATCCTGGCGTTTGGGCTGCTGTACGCCTGGAAGAAGGGGGTGCTGAGTTGGAGGTAGAGAACGGGAAGAAGGAAGTAGGAAGTAAGAGGTAGGAGGCAAGGCGGCGCGATGCCGCCGAGCCGAAGAACGATGGTTGAGCGACCGAAACTAATCGAAGTGTACGAAGTGCGGGATGACCCGCAGCTGAGCATTAGCGACGCGGTGGCGGCGGAGATCCGTCACGGCGTGAAGTCGCTGGAACCGACGCCGGCCGACCCGACGCAGGGGACCGCGGTTTACAAGCAGATCTTGCCGGGGATAATGCAGATGCCGGCGGACTGGCTGATCGCCTGGGGGCGGAAGTCATCGCTCTGGCCGCTGACGTTCGGGCTGGCGTGCTGCGCGATCGAGATGATCTCGACGTTTATGGCGCGGCACGACCTGGACCGCTTCGGGATTCTGCCCTGGCCTTCGCCACGGCAGTCGGACGTGATGATCGTGTCGGGCACGGTGACGAAGAAGATGGCGCCGGCGGTGAAGCTGCTGTACGAGCAGATGCCGAGCCCTAAGTGGGTGATCAGCATGGGCGCCTGCGCAACGAACGGCGGGCCGTACACGCGGTATGACCGGGTGCTTCAGGGCGTGGACAAGATTATCCCGGTGGACGTGTACGTGCCGGGCTGCCCGCCGCGGCCGGAGGCGCTAATGGACGCTTTTCTGGCGCTGCAGAAGAAGATCATGGAAGAGCGCGGGAAGATTGGGAGTGGATGATGCCGGAGCGAGAAGCATGACGTTATTCAGCGCTCGAATGCCGTTCACACCCCCCTCACCGCCAGATTCCTTCGCGTCCTTCGACTCGCGCCTCCGCTATGCTACGGCGCGGCTCAGGATGAGCGGGGCATAGAGTATGTGGTCGGCGCTCAGAATGACACTAGGGCGGGGCAAGATCGGCAGCGGGTAAATGGTACACGAAGCTGCGTCCGCCGCTCCCGCAGAACCGGTTGAGCCCGGGCCGGTGGCGCGGCTACTTCAGACGGTGCTGCCGGGGGTTGAGCTCGAGATCGGGCAGTCGCCGATGGATGAAGTGGTCACGATCCGTCGTGACGACTTCGTGCAAGTGATGGAAGCCGCGAAGAAGGACGAGCGGTTGGCGTTCGATTACTTGCGTTGTCTTTCCGGGGTCGACTACCTGACCGAACTGGAGACGGTTTACCACCTCTACTCGTTCAAGCACAGGCATTCGCTGGCGGTGAAGGTGCGCTGTCCGAATGAGGACACGCACGTGCCGACGGTGAGCCACCTCTGGCAGACCGCGAACTGGCACGAACGCGAAACGCAGGAGCTCTACGGCATCGTGTTCGATGGGCATCCCGACATGCGCCCGCTGCTAACGGAAGAGGGTCTGGGGTACTACATCATGCGCAAGAGCCACCCGCTGGCAGACATCGAGGAGTGGCAGGAAGACTACCTGCAGACGATCGAAGAGGCGAAGGCGCAGATGGCCGCTGCAACGGGCGTCGCGGCGCCGCTGGACGAGAAGGCGCTGAAGATACAGATGGCGCAGCAGAAGGCCACGGTCATCAAGAAAGTGCGGGACGAGGCTCGGGCGAAGGGGCTTTCGCCGGAGGACGAGAAGGCGGTGGTGCAGGAGGCGATCAAGAAATACGAGGAGGAGCATGCAGCAGCGCAGGCAGCGACTGCGGCGCCTGCCAAGCCGGTGGATGAGCGAGCAGCGAAGGTCCAGCTCGCCCAACAGAAGGCGGCGCTGATCACGAAGACACGGGAAGAAGCGAGGGCGAAAGGGCTCTCGCCGGAAGATGAGCGTCAGGTGGTGGCGGAGGCGCTGAAGAAGTTCTCGGACGAGCAGGAGCAGGCCACGGCGGCGACCGCGGCTCCGGCTCCTGCTGCGGCAGCGCCGGCAGCGCCCCCTCAGGACCGCGCGGCGAAAATCCAGTTGGCGCAGCAGAAGGCGGCGCTGATCGCGAAAACGCGCGAGGAGGCGCGAGCGAAGGGGCTCTCGACGGAGGAGGAGCGGCAGGCCGTGGCGGAGGCGCTTAAGCGGTTCGCGGAGGAGCAGGCGGGATGATGCTGCGCTGTCGGCGGACGTCGTTAGTCCGCGCACGCAGGCTGGCCCCACCCCAGATTCCTTCGCGTAGCTGCGCCGAACCACCAACGCAAGTGGCCGTCGCTCAGAATGACGGGATCACATGGCGATAGAGACACGACCGAGCGAGAGTGACCTTGAGACGATTGACATTAATGTCAACGTGGGACCGCAGCATCCGGCGACGCACGGGGTGTTCCGGATGATCCTGACTATCGACGGTGAACTAGTCGTCGATCTCGATCCGGTTATCGGGTACATGCACAGGGGGAACGAGAAGCTGCCGGAGAACTGCGACTACCGGCAGGTGATCGGCTATCACGACAGGACGGACTACCTCGCGCAGTTCAACACGGAGCACTGCTACGTGGAGGCGGTCGAGAAGCTGGCGGCGATAACGCCGCCGGAGCGCGCCGAGTACATTCGCGTGATCCTGGCGGAGATGAACCGCATCGCCAGTCACCTGATGTTTTTCGGCGCCTTCGGTACGGATATCGGGTTCTTCGGTACGCCCTTCATGTACGCGTTCCGCGACCGCGAGACGATCCAGGACTTCTTTGAGGAGATCACGGGCGAGCGGATGATGTACAACTACTTCCGCCCGGGAGGAGTGGCGTGGGACCTGCCGGAGAACTTCCACGAGCGCTGCAAGCAGGTGGTCGCTGCCGTCAAGCGCGGGATAGAGCAGCTTGACGCACTGATGATGGAGAACGAGGTCGTACTGGCTCGGTGCCGTGGGCTTAGCCCGGTTTCTCCTGCCGACGCGATCGACTGGGGTTTGAGCGGCCCGATGCTGCGGTCGACAGGGTTGAAGCACGACATCAGGCGGGCTGAGCCGTATTCGATATACGACCGCTTCGAGTTCGAGATTCCGACGGGGACACAGGGTGATGTGTACGACCGGCTGGTCGTGCGGTTGGAGGAGATGAAGCAGTCGGCGCACATCGTGGAGCAAGCGCTGGAGGAGATGCCGGAAGGCCTGATCATGGCCGAGGGGTTGAAGCGCGTGCTGCGGGTACCCGCGGGCGAAGTCTACATGCGGGTCGAGAGCCCTCGCGGGGAGTACGGCGTGTACCTGGTGTCGCAGGGGAGCGACAAGCCGTGGCGGCACAAGGTGCGCGGCGCTTCGTTCTCTAACCTTTCGGCTTTGCGCGCGATGTCCGTGGGGAACTACGTTTCGGACGTGATCATCATTTTGGGGTCGATTGATATTGTGTTGTGTGAGGTGGACCGGTGAGGGAGAAGGAAGAGGGAAGAGGGAAGAAGACCATGTGGAGCGTGGATAGGTGAGGCGGAGCGTCCGTCGTCGTCGGAAGCAAAGATCCTTCGCCTCGGTCCGCGAGAACGGGCGCGGCGCTTCCGCGGGCCCGTGCGGGTCTACCACATTCCACGTACGAGTGGCTCAGAATGACATTCGAGGCAGCGGAGGCGGCGGCGCTTGTTCCTAGCGTTCGTGTCGGATAACCCGTGGCTCGAAGCCATCGCGCGGATGGCGATCATTGCGCTGCTGGTACCGGTGGGGGTGATCATGCTTACCTGGCTGGAGCGCAAGGTGATCGGGCGGCTACAGATGCGGCTGGGGCCGATGCGCGTGGGACCATATGGTCTACTCCAGGGGTTCGCGGATACGGTAAAGCTGCTGACGAAGGAGGACGTGCGGCCGCACACGGCGGACCGGTGGACGTTTGAGCTGGCGCCGTTCGTTATCGTGGTGCCGGTGTTCATGGCGATCGTGGCGATACCGTTCACGGCGGATCTGTTCATTAAGAACCTGACGCTAGGGTTGTTTTACTTCGTCGCCGTGTCGGGACTTTCGATTGTCGGGTTTGTGATGGCGGGATGGGGCTCGGACAACAAGTATGCGCTGCTGGGCGGAGTGCGCGCTGGGGCCCAGCTGATCAGCTATGAGATCCCGCTGGTGCTGGCGCTCCTGGCGGTGGCGATGGTACCGCAGAGCCTGAACCTGGCAGAGATAGTGGGCGCCCAGACGGACACGCCGTACATCGTCTATCAGTCTCTTGCCTTCCTCATCTTCGTCATCGCCGGCACGGCGGAGCTGTACCGCCCGCCGTTTGACATCCCGGTCGCTGAATCGGAGGTCGTGGGCGGGCCAACCGTGGAGTACTCGGGCATCCGCTGGTCGATGTTCCAGCTCGGCGAGTTCGTGAGCATGGTGCTGATCTCGATCCTCGGTTCGCTGATCTTCCTGGGCGGCTGGAACTGGCCCTGGAGCGTGTTCGACGAGAGTGTGCCGGCGGCAGCGCAGATCGTCACGATGATGTTGAAGACGTCCGCGTTCATTATCTTCTTCATGTGGATACGGGGGAGCCTGCCGAGGTTGCGGATCGACCAGATGATGTCTTTCTGCTGGCAGCTGTTGTTGCCCTTCGCGTTCCTGCAAATCATAATCAATGGCTTGGTGCTGGTGTACGACTGGCCGAACGAGACACTGATCCTGCTCTCCGGCGCGGCCGCTGCAGGCGCTGTCTATATGACGTACCGCGCGGCCCGGCGTTCGGGAGTGCGTTACCAGCCGGGCTATCAGCGAGTGGGGAGTGTGTTGTAGGGATGGAGCAAGGAGCGAGGAGCAAGGAGCAAGAGAGGGGAAGCGGCGGATGTTAGGGATACTGAGGGCGATACAGACGACGGTGAAGGCAGCAATGCGGCGGCCGGTGACGGTGCAGTACCCGACGGAGAAGAAGGAGCTGCCGCACCGGTCGCGCGGGCTTCCGGTGCTGCTGTGGGACTTCGATATCAACGAGCCGTTCTGTACGGGGTGCCAGGTCTGCGCGCGGTATTGTCCGGTCGATTGCATGACGGTGACGATGAAGGACAACCCGAACTTCGCGGCGGGCAAGAGCAAGCGCAAGAAGATCGTCGATAGATTCTACATCGATTACGCGCGCTGCATGCGCTGCGATATCTGCGTTGAGGTCTGCAACTTCGACGCCATTGTCATGAACAACACCTGGAAGGGTGTTGAGCTGTCGCGGTATGACAGGCAGGAGCTGGTGATGGACCTGCCGGCGTTGCTCCATCAGTCGAAGAGCGGAGACCTGGAAACGCCTTTCAGGGAGCCGATGGGCGTGGCGCACTCCGGCTGGGCGCCAAAGATGGACGAGGAGGAAGCGGCCGCGGCTGAGGCGGCGTCGGCGACCCGGCACCATGGGACATCGCCGGATACTCCTTCATCGCCGGATCAGCCGGCGAACCCGATGGCGGAGGCACCGGCCGGCAGTGAGGCGCGCGCGGAGCAGGCAATCCCGAAAGCGGCGGATGGGGGAGATAAGCCAGCGACGGAAGGCGGCGAGGGCTAACAAACGGCCGTGGCGATCGCAACCGGCGTCGCTGGAACTGTTCTCTCGCTCCATCGCTATCCCATCAAATCGATGATGGGGGAGGAGCTTGACGCCGCTGACGTGACTGAGCGCGGGGTTCTAGGAGACCGGGGATACGCGCTCGTCGATACGGAGACCGGCAAGGTGGTCAGCGCGAAGAACCCGCGCAAGTGGGCGAAGATGTTTGAGTGCTCAGCCCGTTATGTCGAACCGCCTGTGGCCGGCGAACCGCTGCCGCCCGTGTTCGTTACGCTGCCCGACGGAACGGACGTGATCAGCAGCGACGACGGATTCGAGGGGGCGCTTTCTGAGTTCCTGGGCCGCGGAGTCACCCTGACACCCACTGCCTCTCAGATGCCGATCATCGACCACTTTTGGTTCGACTACCAGACTCCGCTGGGCCGCCCTGTTGAGAACCCGGAGGGGGACAGCCTGACTACCGTTCCGCTCGGGTTCGGTGCGCCCGGCACGTTCTTTGACTACACTCCGCTTCACCTGCTGACGACGAGCACGCTGGAAAGGCTTCGAGAGCTGTATCCGGAGGGGGACTGGGACGCGCGAAGGTTCCGCCCGAATATAGTGATCGAGGCGGCGTCCGGCCAGGCGGGGTTCGTCGAGGACGCGTGGATCGGCCGCGGTCTGAAGGCCGGTGAGGTCGGCATGAAGGCGATTGATACGATGTCGCGGTGCGTAATGACGACACTCCCGCAAGGTGACCTGCCGAATGACCCGCGGATCATGCGAACGCTGGTGGACCATCATCTGGTGCTCATGCCGGCGATCGGCCGGGAGGTGCCCAGCGTCGGCTTGGCGGTAACGGTGGCGGCGGGCGGCCGCATTTCGCGTGGCGATCAGGTGACGGTAAAGCCTGAAGGATGAGCTACGAAGAGGTCATCTTCTACGTCGTAGCAGTCCCTACAGTTGTCGGCGCCATCGGCGTGGTTACCGCGCGCAACGTGGTACATTCGGCCCTTTTCCTGATCCTGTCGCTGCTGGCGGTCGCTGGCGTGTTCATCCTGCTTGCCGCGGAGTTCCTCGCGATCGTGCAGGTGCTGATCTACGGTGGCGCGGTGACGATACTCGTGCTCTTCGCGATGATGTTAACGCGGGTGCGTGACATGCCTGCCGCGCTCGACGGGCCGCAGAGGCCGTTCGCGGCATTGGCGGCCGGCGTGTTCATGGGTGTCTCGATATTCTCGGTCGTAAGCACTGAGTGGCCGGGAGAGAGCGAGAAGATCAACGTGATCTCCATAGAGGAGATCGGCAACGCGCTGTTCACGACGTGGGCGGCGCCGTTCGAAGTGGCCTCGCTGGTGCTGATGGTGGCGCTGATTGGGGCGATCATCCTGGCGCGGGGGGAAGAGGGGGAGTGATGACTCGAAGGAAGAAGGAAGAGGGAAGAAGGAAGAAGGGGTGCTGGTGTCTCCTTCCTCCTTCCTCCTTCCTCCTTCCCGGCGGTGGTGGGGAGGTGGGGCGGAGGTGATCCCGATCAATCATTTTCTGGTGCTGAGCGCGATCTTGTTCTCGTTGGGGATTTA
>CAYZLC010000011.1:0-17578 GCA_964479365.1 uncultured Dehalococcoidia bacterium | reverse complement strand
CCCTCGGTCTTGAGGTCAGCCATGTCGTCTCCTTTCAATGCCGGCCGAGCCAACTGCCGCGCAGTCCGTTGGACCCACGGGAATCCAGCCTTTAATGGTAGGAGCGGCAGCGTTTCAGGCGCGCAACGCCAGGGACCGCGCGTCGTAAAGAATCCCTCGCAGATCCCTCTTTGCCGCGGTTCTCTCTGATCCCGAAGTTATGCCGGCTGGCGAAGTTCTGTGGGTGCCGGCTCGGCGGTAGTGGGTTTGGGGACCGGACGCGCCATTTCGGGAGGAAAGCGGTGGATGAAGAGAGAGCTGAGGAAGGCGAGAAGCGAGATCACAAACAGAACGACGAAGATGAGCCTGAAGACGCCGATCTGTGGAGCGCCGGAATCGGTGGTCAGGACGGCGCCGAGGACGCCGGTACCAATGATGCTGCCTATGTAACGCATCATCGAGTTGGTGCCGGCGGCGGCACCCGCGACTTCAACCGGAGCGGACTCGGCCGCGGCGGCACCGGCGGCGCCAAAGCTGATGGACATGCCGATGCCGAGGAGGGAGAGGCCGGCTGCAAGGAATACCGCCGACGAGCCCTCGGAGATTCCGATTGCGAGGACGGCCATGGACGCGATGATGAGCAAACTTCCGGCATTCACCAGGGGGCGGCGTCCGGCGGTATCCGAGATGCGGCCGCCGATGGGCCCGATTACCGCCATGGGCAGTGCGACGCACGCGAGGAGAATGCCCCTGGCGGCGCTGCCGCGGCCCTGCACTTCGTCCAGGAAGAAGGGAACGGCGAGGATGGTCGTGTACATGACGAGGTTGCCGAGAAGGATGAACGTCGTGGAAGCGGCGTAGGAGCGGATGCGGAAGAGCTTCCATTCGGCGATCGGGCTCTCACTGTTGAGCTGGCGGTGGAGGAAAACGAGGCCGAAGACAACCAGGGCGACGATGGCGCCCGATAGAACCAGCACGCTCTCGTTGCCCCGCAGCGAAGTGAGGAGAATCGTGACGCTCGCGAGTAGAACGGCGAAGGAGACGGCGCCTGGCCAGTCGATCGACAGCGCCTTGCGCGCTCCCCGCGACTGGTACTGCAAGACGGTGAGACAGACAAGGCCGGCGATCACCAGCGGGATGTTCACCAGGAAGAGGTAACGCCAAGAGCCGAGCGCCAGCAGGGCGGCGCCGAGCAGCGGACCGGCTGCAGCAGCGATGGAGATGGCGGAACCGATCAATCCCCCTGACCGGCCGAGACGGTCGCGCGGGAGGCTCTCGCGAAGCATGGCCATGCCATTGGGAATCGCAGCAGCGCCGACGAGCGCCTGGCCACTGCGAAAGAGGATGAGGACCGGAAACGTTGGAGCGAGCGCGCAGGCGATGGACAGGGCGAGGAAGGCGATCAGGCCGGCCCGCAACACAGGGACGCGGCCTAACTGGTCGCCGACCCTACCGCCGAGGGGCTGGGCAACGGCCATAACAATGAGGTAAGCGGAGACGAGCCAGGCGATCTCGGCGTGGCTGACGTCGAAGTCGCGGCGGATCTCGGGTAGGGCGACGGCGAGCATCGTCGAATTCAGGGGAGCGAGGATGCCGCATAGAGAGACGGTGAGGAGCAGAAGCCGGAAGTTGGGGGCGCGGTGTCGCGCGTCGCTGAAGGGCAGCGTGGTGGCTCCGCTCATGGTACGAGTGCCTCACCATGAGCGGCAAGAGGCGCGGCGCGTCGTTTTGATGCCCGTATGGGCGCATGGCCTTGCGCCCATACGTCGCGGTCCGTGCGGGAACCGGGCACTAGTTCTCCATCTTGACGGTGCCGGCGGTGCCGTCCACAGTGATGGTCTGGCCGTCTTTGATGAGGGAGGTGGCGACCTTGGTGCCGATGACGGCCGGGATCTGGTATTCGCGGGCGACGATTGCGGTGTGCGAGAGGATGCCGCCGTGGTCTGTAACGACGCCAGAGGCGATGGCGAAGAGGGGAGTCCAGGGTGGCATCGTCGCGGGGCAGACGAGGATCTCGCCGTGGCTGAGACGGTCCGCCTCAGCGAGGGACATGATAACGCGGGCGGTACCAGTCACTTTGCCGGCGGAGGCAGCGTTGCCGTTGATGATGCGCGGGTCTGGGTGCTGATCGGGTGGGACGCCGAAGAACTTCGAAAGCATGGGGTCTTCACCCAGCTCCGCCGGTGGCGGTGTGCCCAGCGCCGGCGGCGGCGTTAGCGCGTGCCCCTCCGCACGCTCGCTGCGGCGGCGTTCGACGAGCTCCTTGAGATCGCCTTTGCCGCCCCGGAGAGCGTCTTGCAGCTCATCGTAGTGGAGGAAGAAGACATCTTCGGCCACAGTGAGGCGGCCTGCAGTAACAAGACGGCGGCCGGCTTCGAGAGCGGGCACGCGCTGCACGGAGAGGCCAACCTGGTCGATCCAGAAGTTGTGGTCCTCCTGGATTGGCAGGTATTGCTGGGCACCGGCGAGCACCTGCTGGAACATCTCGATCGGGCCGCCAGAAAGCTGTTTGAAGAGCACCTGCTCGCGCGCCTGGCGGGCTGCCACTAGCGACTTGAACTCGGCTTCGGGATCATAATCGTCGCGGCTGGCGTATTCGCGAATAAGGGTGTAGGCGGGCGCAGGCTGTTCGAACCAGGTAGGTTCAGCGAGGTCCATCTCGTTGGCGCGCCAGCCGTAATCTGAGAGGAAGTCGCGGACGGCTCCGCGGAATGCGCGACCGCCTTCGCTCTGCTCCAGAGCGGAGTCCGCCTCCGATGGCGGCGCTCGACGCAGCGTTTCGAGCACTTCAGGACGCTTTTGCGCCTCACGGGCGAGGTTCCAGAGGCCGACGCCGACCTCGATGCTCTTGTTCGGGAAGCCCTGGAGGAGCTGGAGATGCTCGCTGCCTTTAGGTTCGCCGAAGAGCTGGTTGTAGACCTGGTCGTAGAACATGACAGCGCCCATGGCCGGGAAAACGGCGAGCATGTGGAGCTCACCCTCGCGCTCCCTCTTGTCCACGATGCTTTGCAGGAGTTCGGAGAGGTCCCCGTCGCCGAGTTTGGTGTAGTCACCCTTCAGGGTTTCGTCATTGATGGAGCGGACTTCAGGCTCGTAGGCGCCGCGCCAGCGATCGAGGAGACCGGGGACGTGCTTACCCATCTGGGCCTGCATATCGGCCATGCGACGCGCCATTTGAGTCGGGTCGGTTGGGTAGGGCGCTACGTTCATGTAGACCCAGCCGTGAATCACTTTTGCATTCATCTCCGTAAAGGGCATGCACAGTTCGCGAGCCGCCGTTGTGAAACCGCGCATGAATGCGGGCATGTCCATGGTAGCGGAGAGCGGCGAGAGGCCGTGTGGCCAGTGCATCATGTCGAGCATCCAGAAGCGGGTGGCTTCTTCGGGGCTGTCCCACTGGAACGGGAAGTCGTTTGGTATGGGGAGGGCCTCGGGTTCGGCGACCATTGGGCGTTGTCTCCTTTTCTATTGCTTGTGCTTCGATGCCTGTTGGTTTCTCTTGCGCAAGTCGGCAATGAGTATGCGGAGTGCCCAGGAGACGGCTTTGCCGGACTCGGCACCGGACATGCCAAACTCGTCGCGAAGCGTCTTCCAGGTCCAGGAGCTGCGGAGGTACGACAGGATGGCGAGCGCGGCGCGGGTGTCTGCGCGGCTGAGGTCCGACGTGACCTCGCGAAGGGCGGCCTCATATGCCCCCAGGCGGCGCTTCTGGCCCTTCGCGCGCAGAACCCTCCCGACGGCGGTGGCCCATTGCGCGAGCATTACGCTCTCGTTGGCATCAAAGGCGGCGAATATCTGCTCAACGCTGGTGGCCATATCGTCAGCAGAAACGGGGGAGGCGCCGGGCGCTATCCGGTCGTCCATCCATTGCTCCGCGGCGTCGAGAAGCGCCTCTTTGTCGGGGAAGTATCGATAGACTGTGCGGACAGAGACGCCAGCGCGCCGGGCAAGGCCCGGGATGTTTAGCTCCTGCAACCCGCCGTCGGCGAGCTCGTCGGTCAGGGCCTGGAGGATCATCTCGCGGGTCTGCTCTGTCTGGCGTTCGCGGAGAGGGCTGGTGTAGTGGCGTGGCTCTGCCGCAGTTTGTTTCGCAGTCTGGGCACTATTCATGGCAGGTACGATGTCATGAATACACGTGCCGTGTCAACACCGGCGGGTGCGGGTTTTTCCGGTTGAAAGGGCGCTCGTCTGAGAGCGGGCGTCGGCGCGGGTGACGGCGTGTGAAAATTCGGGCTTATCTCAAATTGAGATGAATCCGCAGCGCCGTCTGAACGCCTGGCAGGTACTGAGCGGCAAGGGTTCCAACGCGACGGATGAGCCTGGACTACCAAATGCGACGGGGGGAGAGCCTACTCCGCGCCTCGTGCCCGAGCGAAGTGGGCGAGGGCGAGGCGGACCTTCTCCTCGATGGGCGCGTCGGCGGGGAGGTCGCTGCGGGCGACGGCGTCTATCGCTTCGGCCTGGGAGTAACCGAGGCCCATGAGGGCGGCGACGACTTCTTCGGACTCGACGCCGGGGACGCTGACGGGCGCGGCGGTGGTGAGTTTGTCGCGGAGATCGAGGACGATGCGGGAGGCGAGCTTCTGGCCGACGCCAGGGGCGCGGGCGAGGGCGGCGGCGTTGCCGGAGGCGATAGCGTAGGAGAGCTCGTCTGCTTTGAGGATTGAGAGCAGGGCGAGGGCGACCTTGGGGCCGACGCCGTTGACGGCGATGAGCGTCTGGAAGAGGCGTTGCTCGTGCACGTCGGTGAACCCATAGAGGGTCATGCTGTCCTCGCGAACGACGAGGTTGGTGTGGAGGGTGATCTCGGCGCCCGCCTTGGCGCGGGCGATGACGCCGACGGGTGCGTGCACCAGGTAGCCGACGCCGCCGACGTCGACGATGAGCGAGTCGGGGTTGCGGCCGGCGATTTCGCCTCGAATTCTAGCGATCACATCTATGCTCTTAGCGCGCTCCGGCTTCGATATCTCAGCCTTCGCTGACGTTGATGCGGGTCCCTTGATTCCCTCCTCGGCGGGATGGGTGAGCCGCGCTTGAGGCAGTGGCAGAGGGCGACGGCGAGGGCGTCAGCGGCGTCTGGAGGAGTGGGTGGGGAGTCGAGATTCAGGAGGGCCTGGACCATGAGCGCCACCTGCTCTTTGCCGCCTCGGCCGTAGCTTGTGACGAACTGCTTGACTTCGAGCGGCTTGTAAAGGGAGGCGGAAAGGCCGGCCTGAGCGGCGGCGAGGATGGCGACGGCGCGGGCCTCGCCAACGGCGACAGCGGCGCGCACGTGGCCCAGGATGAAGTCTTCGACGGCGACTTCATCGGGGCGCGCGTCGCGAATGACATCGGTGAGCGCGTCGTGGATGCGGAGGAGGCGCTCGGCGATGGGCGCTTGCGTCGGAGGGGCAACCGCGCCGAAGTCGAGGGCGATGTGACGGTCGCCTTCGATGCGGACGAGGCCGTAGCCGGTGACGGTGAGGCCCGGGTCGATGCCGAGAATGGTGATGGGCCCGCTCATGCTACCGACCGCTCCCCACTGCCGACGAGCCTATGACAGAACAGTACCCACCTCGCGCTCATCCTTCGGCTCCGTCCTGCCTTCGCAGGACTGCGCTCAGGATTTGATGGCGCAATAGCGGTCCTTCGACAGGCTCAGGACGAACGGATCGAGAGCCGGTGACGGTGAGGCGCGGGTCGATGCCGAGGACGGTGATAGGGCGTCCGATCATACTAAGGGAACGGCGCTGCGCCCCACCGGGAAGCATCTACACGTACGTGTGGCCACCCGCACTAGCCCGCGGCGTACTCCAGGAGGACGGCGTCCGGGAACTCGGCGTTGGAGTAGACCTTCTGGACGTCGTCGAGGTCTTCGATCTGGTCAAGGAGCCTGAGTGCCTGAGAGGCGACCTTCTCATCCAAAGGGGTAGTATTCTTTGGGAGCATGGCCAGCTCCGCCGAGGCGATGGTCAGGCCGGCGTCGGCCAGCTCTCGTCGCACCCGGTCGAGGTCGGTGGGGCCGGTGTAGACCTCGACGAAGCGGTCGATGACGCGCACGTCGTCAGCGCCGGCGTCGATGGCGATGAGAGCGATCTCTTCCGGGTCAGCATCCTTCACATCGAGGGCGATAAGGCCCTTACTGTCGAACTGCCAGGCGACGCTACCGGATTCGCCAAGGGTGCCGCCGCCGCGGGTGAGGGTGGTGCGGAGATCGGAGACGGTGCGGTTGCGGTTGTCGGTGAGGGTCTGGACGAGGATGGCAACGCCGCCAGGTCCGTAGCCTTCGAACATGATCTCCTCGAGTGCGGCAGCATCACCGCCCCCGGAGCCGCGCTCGACGGCTCGCTTGATGGTGTCCGCGGGCATGTTCTCGTAGCGGGCTTTCTCGATGGCCAGGCGAAGGCGGGGGTTCATCCCGGGATCGCTGCCGCCTTCGCGAGCGGAGACGGTTATCTCGCGGGAAAGCTTGGTGAAGAGGTTGCCACGCTTGGCGTCATTGCCTCCCTTTTGCCGCTTGATCTGGGACCAGTGCGAATGTCCACCCATCGCGGTTAGTTTAGCACGGGTCGTCAGCGAATTTGGAAGCAAATGAGCGAATTGGCGAGCGCGGGTCTGAGGTATGCTTACGAGCGTGCTCGTGTTCGACCGGGATGAGAAACGCTTCTGTCATCGCGTCGCGGCGGTGATCATGGACCGAGGCCGCGTGCTGCTTCAGGCGGTGGAGGACGGCCCAACGTTCGAAGAGCCGTTCTACTGTTTGCCCGGCGGGCGGGTGGAGCATGGGGAGACGGCCGAGGAGTGTGTCGAGCGGGAGATGCGGGAAGAGCTGGAGGATGAGGTGCGGGTCGAGCGGCTGCTGTGGGTGATGGAGAGTTTTTTTGAGCACGAGGGGATGTCGTGGCACGAGATCGGGCTGTACTTCTTGGTGTCGCTGCCGGCGGGATCCAAGCTGTTGACGGAGGAGGGACCGCACTACGGAGTGGAAGAGGAAGCTGGGATCAAGTTCAGGCTGGAGTGGCAAGATGTCACGCAGTTGGCTGGAGTGCGGCTGCTACCTTCGTTCCTGCGACAGGCGCTAAGGGAGTTGCCGGGGCGGATGGAGCATATTGTGCACTATGGCGAGTAGAGGTCAGAAGTAAGAAGTCGGAAGTCAGAAGTTGGATGGCGGGAGAGCGGCGGCGTCCCCGTCGATGAGCGGGCGGAGATCGTGCGGGACCGGCATTCCTCTCGGGACGACAACGGCGCTGTCGATCAGGCGAGTAGCGCCAACGTGGGCGGCGAGAAGGACTAGGGTGGGCCGGTCGATGATGTCGAGTTCTTCGAGGGTATGTTCGTCTGAAATAGAAACGTAGTCGAAAGAAAGGGGCGCATCTACGCGAGGCGTAAGTGCCGCTTCGATGGCGTTGCAAACGGCCTCCGCATCCGTCATGCCTTCGTCCATCACCAGACGGCGGGCGAGGGCGAGGGTGCGGGGAAGGGCAAGCGCGGCTTTGCGTTCCTGCGGTGAGAGATAGACGTTGCGGCTGGACATGGCGAGGCCGTCGGGCTCGCGGACGGTGCGCATCGGGACGATCTCGACGGGCATTCGCTGTTCTTCGAGCATGCGCCCGATAACTCGGAGCTGCTGGGCGTCCTTCTGGCCGAAATAGGCTCGTTGTGGCTGGATGATACGAAAGAGACGGGCGACGACTGTAGTGACGCCGCGGAAGTGCCCCGGACGGCGCGCTCCCTCCAGGCGCTCTGTGAGCGGGCCGCTTACCTCGATCCAATCGTCGAAGCCCGGCGGGTATATCTCTTCGACGGACGGGGCGAAGACGGTCCTCACCCCTGACCCCTCTCCCGTGCGCGGGAGAGGGGGATCAAGAATGGCACTCAGGAGCTGAAGGTCCCGCTTCTCGTCGCGAGGGTAGCGCTCGAAGTCCTCATTGGGGCCGAATTGGGTTGGGTTGACGAAGATGCTGACGACGACGTTGTCGCAATCGGCCAGAGCCCGACGGACGAGGGATAGGTGGCCCTCGTGGAGGTAGCCCATCGTCGGGACGAGAGCGACGGAGCCGGCCATCCGGCCATGTTCGGCCTTCATGTGAGCAACGGTAGTGATGACTTTCATCGCCGTTGGCGGTCAGCCGTCAGGACCCCGAGTCGATGCGCCGCCTTGCGCATGGCCGTCACGAGACATGATGACGTGCCCGGAACACAGCTCATTATGACTACTTCATATTATCTTCTATCGGGTTTCTATCGCTCTTGAGACGCCAATTTCATCCAGCTGACGGTGAAAAGCTGGTACGCTGCCAACGCACCCAAAAAATTGACGGCGTGGGCAATAGGAATCGAAGGAACTTACCATGGTTGCCCTGATGATGATTGTGTGCGTGCTCCTGATAGTTGTCTTTGGTGGGTTAGCAGTTACTGTGTCCCCCTTGTTTAACGGGCTGCTTGTCGCCACGCTAGCCGTCACCGGCGTAATTACGGCAAGATCGCGCTCCTAGGGCTTCGCCCTGGAGCTTTGACGTCTCGCAATGAGGCGTTGCAAGCCGCTTCGTGGCGCGCCGAATAGTACCGCCGGTACGAGCTTCGACTGCGATCGTCACGACAGACTGGTGAGGCGCGAGGCGCAACTGGCAAAGAGACCGCCCCGAGGGGGCGTCGGGGCGGTAGAAAGGGGAGGGGCGGCGAACGAATTTCGTGCGTGGCGCCTTCCGCTCCGAGGGCGTATGCAGGGGGCGTTCCCTACGCGATCGGCGCTGTCTCTGAGAATACGCCTTTGTCCAGCATGAAGGATTCCTTTTCGGTAGGGAATGTGCCTTCGCGGACCTCAGAGGCGTAGGCGCGTACGGCTCTAGTGATCTCCGCGCCCAGGTTCGCGTAGCGCTTGGCGTGCCTTGGGACGAAGCTATCGAAGAGGCCGAGGAGGTCGTGGAAGACCTGGACCTGACCATCGCAGTGGGGCCCGGCGCCGATGCCGATCGTGGGGATGGTCACCCGTTCGCTGATGGTCCTGGCGAGCTGCGCGGGCACGCATTCGAGAACGACGGCGTAGGCGCCTGCCTGCTCCAGGGCGGCGGCGTCATTTACGAGGCGGACTGCGGCGGCCGGGGTCTTGCCCTGGACCTTGTAGCCGCCGAGCTGGTTGATGGACTGGGGAGTCAGGCCGATGTGGCTCATCACGGGAATGCCCGCCTCGACGATGAAGCGGACGGTGTCCGCGACGCGGACGCCGCCTTCGAGCTTGACGGACTGCGCGCCGCCTTCCTTGAGCAGGCGGCCGGCGTTGCGAAGGGCTTCTTCGGGGCTGGCCTGATAGCTCATGAACGGCATGTCCGCCAGGACGTGGGCACGGCTAGACCCCCGAACGACAGCCTTCGTATGGTGCAGCATCTCATCCATCGTGACGGGGATTGTGGTGTCGTAGCCGAGGACGACCATGCCGAGGGTATCGCCGATGAAGAGGATATCAAAGCCCGCGTTGTCAAGAAGACGGGCTGATGGGTAGTCGTAGCAGGTCATCATCACGATGCGCTCGCCGCGCTTCTTCTTGGCCTTCAGGTCTGTTATTGAGATTCGGTTGTCCATGAAACTCCTCTTGCCGTAGGTACGGCTACCGGCCTTATGCCGCAATATCCTCGACGATTCTGACGATGCGATTGCCCTGGTCTACGTAGACGAGCGTCGGCCGGTGGGCGAGGGCGTTCTCTTCCGGGACAGCGGTATACGTCAGGACGATGACGATGTCCCCTTCGGCCACCAGGCGGGCGGCAGCGCCGTTGATAACAACATCGCCGGACCCGCGATCACCCTCAATGGCATAGGTAGTGAGGCGGTTGCCGTTGTTTATGTCGAGCACGTGCACCTGCTCGTATGACAGGATGCCGGCTGCGCCCATGAGGATGGGGTCAAGCGTGATGGACCCTTCGTAATTCACGTCGGCCCCGGTGACTCTGGCCCTGTGTATCTTGCTCTTGAGCATCGTTCGCAAACGCGTCCTCCTTGCCATGCCGCTCCGGCAAAGAAAAGACCCTTTCGGTGACCGAAAGGGTACAACGCGATCCCGCCTCAGGCGGGACGTTCGTTATGCACCGTCTCGGCCGGCTGCCCGATCCAAGCGGGATGGCTTCGATATTGGTCCCGGCTCACCGTCCCGCCTCAGGCGGGATCGATGGCAAGGCTAGTGTAGCAGAGGCGGCAGGAAGTCGACAAGATTTTCAGTATTATATCAGCGCCAAGGGGCCTTTTTAGAGCTAAATAACCGAATAGCACTCCGCAAGAAGGCTTATTGCAGTCCAGAGCATGACTATCTCGCCAGAAAACGGTAACGATCGTGATCACCGCGTTCGTCTCAGCCCGAGAATATCAGGTGGATGCGCAAAATGGGCTTCGTGGCTGTCTTCCAAGACGGCACGAAGAGGCCTCTAGCCCGATTTATACGACTAGGTGGTGGATATTGGACGGGGGTCCCTATACGCCCCTGAACGAGGCGCCGCAGCGGCCCCCGAATGTTGATTCGGTGAGGCAGTGATTTGTGATCGGCGCTAGAAGCGGCCGGGAGGAGAGCCAAAACCCCGGAAGGGCCCCTCCTGTACTTCCCAGCGGCGGTTCTCGAGAAGCCTCGACATCTCGCGAGTAGTGTCCTTGCCCTCAGGCGCCATGTCCTCGAACCGGTCCCGGTCCTTAGGGTTGTCCCTCTGTCCCTGGCTCGTCACTGTCTAGTCTCCTTCGCTCTATGCGGGGTAGTTGCCTTCACGTTCAATTGTCGGTCAGCCTGGGTGAACAGTACAGTTAACCGTCCCTTAACTTCGGTAAACGATCGGTGAATACCGGCAACGTAATTCTTCAATCGGACCATGCGGGCAGGTGCGCTCGCTATGCTAAACTAGCGGCTGCTCAGGGCGAGCGCGTCGTGCGAGCAGATGGGTTCGCCCTACGGTTATTGGTGACCCAAGGAGGTTGTTCGTGAAAGAAGCAGTGATTGTCGACATGGTGCGCACCCCGTTCGGGAAGGCGGGGCAGCGCGGCGTCTTCCGGGACATCACGCACGTGGAGCTGGTGGTGCCGTTACTGAAGGGAATCCTGGAGCGCAACAAAGTCGGGGCGGAAGAAGTAGACGAGATACTGATGGGCTCTGTCGGCATCGCGGGGATGCTGACACGGTCGCGGCATTATGTGTTCGAGGCGGGACTGCCGTTTACCATATCGGCCACGGACATGAACAAGCAGTGCGGCTCTTCATTACAGGCCTGCACGCAAGGAGCTTTTGCGGTTATGGCCGGCATGTCCGACATCGTGCTGGCAGGCGGAGTCGAGACGATGGACCGGGTGCAGCCGATTGCGCCGGGGGACGAACGGAACCTGGGACAGGTGCAGACGGCTGACGTGATGGCCCGCGAGATGCTGCCGAACGAGTGGCCCGGGGAGAAGAAGCCAAAGTGGAACAAGCGCTGGTACCAGGCGACCGAGCCCTGGATCATGGACATGGGGGCAACCGCCGAAAAGCTGGCGCGGGAGCGAGGTATCTCCCGCGAGGATTCCGACCGGTTCGCGCTGGAGAGCCATAAGAGGGCGATACGGGCGCAGAAGGAAGGGCTCCTGTCGGAAGAGATCCAGCCGGTCACGATCGAATACACAGATGGTTCAAACGAATCGGTGGACACCGACCAGAACCCGCGCGAGGACACGACGCTGGAGAGGCTGGGACAGCTTAAGCCGTCTTACCGGCCGGACGGGCTGGTGACTGCGGGCAATGCGTGCCCGCGAACGGACGGCGCGACGATGGCGCTGATCATGAGTAAGGAGATGGCAAAGGAGAAGGGGTTGAAGCCGCTGGCTACGATGCGCCATGCCGCGACTATCGGCGTGGACCCGACGATTATGGGAATCGGACCGGCGCCGGCCACGCAGAAACTTCTGAAGCGGACGGGCATGAGCATGGACGACTTCGATCTCATCGAGATCAACGAGGCCTTCGCGTGCCAGGTGCTGGCAGTTGGTGAAGAGCTAAAGTGGGACTGGGACAAGGTGAACCCGAACGGTGGCGCGGTAGCGATCGGGCATCCGCTTGGCGCCAGCGGTGCGCGGCTGGTGGGAACGATCGCTTACGAGATGAACCGCCGCGATGCGGAATGGGGTCTGGTCACGCTGTGCATGGGTGCGGGGATGGGGATGTCGGTGGCGCTGCAGAGAGAACACTACGACTGGTAAAACCGCGACCCGCAAACCTGCGAAACGGGCAAACCCGACGGAGGGAAAAAGCACAACCGGCTGCGATTATCGCAGCCGGTTCTCACGCACTTTGCGGGGTTGGTTTCTAGCGGGGGACGTTTTCGAGGGCCGGAAGCGACGGACGCTCCAAGTACTGCTGCGCCTGTTCGTAGCTGAAGCTCTCCCTACAAGCGTCGCAGACGTACGTCGCCTTTTCCTTCTTGCCAATATCCTCTGGCAACTCCCAGCGCTGGACGAGCGACGTGTGAGGGCATGGCGCGGTCCGCACCGGCTGCTCCTCGTTCTTCTCCTTGGTTCGACTTAGGAACCCCATTCGATCACCTCCTGCTGAATCGCATCGGGCATTATTTACAGTAATGTAGGACGCATTGCAGAGGGGTTTGCGTTACGCGGCCATTGCATCTCCATAACAAGAGAACGCCCGGAGATGCGGTCGGGTTAGCCGCCGGCGGCCGGCGGTTGGCTCTGACCAGAGAAGGTGGCGCGGACGATACGGCGGTGTGTGTAGTCGCCGTTGAAGACGGGATCGCCGGTGTAGTAGAACGAGCCGCCGCAGGTGATAAGCGTGATGACGTCGCTATCGGTGGGAGCCATCACTCCCAACGCGTTCGGGTCATTGGGGTCGACGAGAAAGCTGTCGGAGACTACGTAAGCAAGCTCAGTCCCGTCATCACTCCGGAGGTTGATCGTGTCCCCCACCCGGAGATCATCGAGATCATAAAAGACGGCTTGGCCTCCCCAGGTGACGTGACCGGCGAAGACTGCGTTACTTCCCGTGCCGGGCTGCGCGGAGAAGTCATACCAGGCGACGTCGCTGGCGTTCAGGGGGACCTCCGGGATCTGGTCGGCATCCAGTCCGTAGGTAAAGACCCCCGCGTTGACGCCGATGCTCTGGATGATAATGCGGTAGGCGGCGTCGCGGAACGGAGGCTGGGCGGGCGGCGGCGCCGCGAGCAGCGGCGGGGTTGGGTCCGCCGCGGGGAGGGTGCCGAAGGGCCGATCATAAACGCCGCCGGGATCGGTGCGGTGCTCTGAGGCCAATGAGACCAATGAATCCGCTTCACTAGACGAATTCAACTGTCGTTGAATTCCGAGGGTTGTGAGCGAAAGCCCGCCGAGGACGGTGGCCGCGCCCAGCAATAGGAGTAAATTTCGGCCGAAGCGTCGGCGTGCCAGAGAAGCGCTCATCGAATGATAAGTAGTCTAGTACAGCTGAATAGTGGCACCAATTATACGAGAAAGAGTGGCATCCTCGTAAGACAGGCGAGGACCGGTTTCGGTGTCGGCTTGGTATAAAGTTTCGCGGGTGGGTTGAGCGGTGGGCTTGAAGAGCGCTCGGCTACGAGGAGCGCATGCGTTACGCCAGGTCTGCGAAACGTATTAGCCGCCGGCCTCTGATGCGGGAGCATTCACCGAAAGTAGATCGGCGCGGACAACGAGCCGATGCGTGTAGTCCCCGCCGAGGACAGGATCGCTGGTGTCGAAGTACTTGCCGCTACACGTGATGATGGTGATGACGTCCCGGTCTGTGGCCCACATTACCTTAAGGGATTCGGGGTCGTTGGGGTCGACCTGAAAGAGGGACGATACCTGGTAGATGAGTTGCGTGCCATCGTCGTCGCGAAGCCGGATCTGGTCGCCGGTCTGGAGCTGATCCAGATCGTAGAAGACTGCGGGGCCGCTCCACGTAACATGGCCCGCAAAGACGGCGTTGCCGCCGGTGCCGGGGCGGGCCGAGAAATCGTACCAGGCTACATCCGTTGCGGTATAGGGCACCTCTGGCACGAGCTCCGCGTCCAGGCCGAAGGTGGAGACGGGAGCGCTGACGCCGAGCTTTTCGATCACCAACTGATAGCCGGCATCGGCGAGCGGCGGCGGCGAAGCCGGTTCGGCGGGCGCCTCGGCGGCGGGGAAGGCGATATCGAGGTCAACCGTGTTGCTCGCTAGGTCAACAACAGCGGGGGCTTGGCGCGAGGCGCCGTCGTCAAGAGCGAACAGGTAGATGGCCGCGACCAGGAGGCCGATGGCGGCGATGAAAGACAGTGCACTGAGCGTGAGCAACCCGAGCCGTGTCAGAGCGCTTGACCTCTCGGAAATACGATTCCGTTTGTGATGACTTGTGTTCGGTTTGACAGTTGCAACTCGCTCTATTATAAACGCGTGCATTACACGAACGGGTTCCATTGGCACATCACTCATTGCGAGAACGGAACTGTGAGTGAGCGATACGCAACATGCCTGAGAATGACTCGATAACCGCGGTCCCGGGTCTTTTTGTCGGCCACTGGACGGACAGCGAATCGCCGACTGGTTGCACGGTGGTCATCTGCCCGCCCGAAGGGGCGGTGGCCTCCGCCGACGTTCGCGGTGGCGCGCCCGGCACGCGGAATACGGAACTTCTGCTGCCTGGACACCTGGTGGAGCGCATCCATGCCGTGCTGCTGACGGGCGGAAGCGAATTCGGACACGACGCCGGCGCCGGGGTGGTGCGCTGGCTAAGAGAGCACGGACACGGCTTCCCGTATCCTACCGGCACTCTTCCCGTTGTGTGCGGCGCCGTTATCTTCGACCGCTCGATCGGCGAGGCCGAGCGGTGGCCGGGCGCAGACGCAGGCTATGCCGCCTGCGACGCCGCGTCCGGAGACCCGGTGGATGAGGGCAGCGTGGGCGCGGGGGCCGGGGCGACGGTGGCGAAGGCGCTGGGGATCGAGCGGTCGCTGAAAGGCGGCATCGGTTCGGCAGTGGAGCGGACAGCCTCGGGCATCATCGTGGGCGCGATGGTCGCGGTGAATTGCTGGGGCGAGGTCGTCAACCCGGAGACGGGGCGGGTGATCGCAGGCCCCCGCGGCGACAAGGCCGGTTTGTTTTCTAGCACGATCGAGGCTATGCGCGAGGCGCCACCGCTGCCTCCGTTCCTTTCCGCTGCCCCCGAAAACACGACGCTCGGCGTCGTAGCGACGGACGCAACTCTCAGGAAGGAAGATGCCTACCGGCTGGCGATCATGGCGCAGGCCGGGCTGGCGCGTACCATCCGCCCGGCGCACAGCCCGGTGGACGGCGATACCGTCTTCACGCTGGCAACCTGCGCGAACGAGACGCGCACGGACCTTCTGCAGTTGGGAACGCTGGCGGCGCGCGCGGTTGAACGGGCGGTCGTGCGCGCGGTGGAGGCGGCGACCGGCGTGGCTGGGGTGCCTTCGGCGGGGGAGTGGCGAGATAAGAGGTAAGAGGAAAGAGGTAGGAAGCGTTCTTCTCTCCCCTCTCCCGCCGGCACGGAAGAGGGGCCGGGGGTGAGTGATCCCTCCGCCGCGTCTTAACCGAATCTTCACTTTGGTGAATGGCGCCTTAACCAACGTATTAACCCAGGAGCGAGAAACTATTTCGTGGCGCCTGTGCAGTGGACGCCGCCGCAAGAACCTCGCGACCCTGCCTTCAGGAGTCACGGAAAGGAACAGTTATGAGTTGGTTGGCCAAATTGGCGCCGTTTGGTAAAGGCAGCATGGCCTTGGCGGAACTGGATGGGGAGATCAACGGCGCCGCGTGCCTGGAGAATACCAGCCCGCCCCTGATGTGCCTGGTCAGTGACGCCTCCGGCAGGGCATCATTCAAGACGCATACTTTTGCCGACGCGGAGTCCGCTACGGACTTCGTGTTGTACTGGTTCCCGAACCAGAGCGAAGGTGGCATCATCTCCTTCTGGGCGATGACACACGAGCCCACGTTCGGACTGGATGACCCTTCGGAGAGCGCGGCCGAGCCGCTGGTGATGATCCGCGATGTGACACGGGACGGCGTGGTCTACCTGTTCTCCTTCTCAGATATCGAATCGGCGCAGGCGTTCCTGCGCGAGGAAGTCCAGCACGGGACGGACCTCGCAGCGATGATGCTTTACTGGGCGGTCCCAGTGAGGATGGAGGCCGACCCGTGGGGCAAGATGATGCTGACGCCTTCGCTGCCCCCTGGAACGATACGGGACAGCCTCGCGCCATCGCCGACCAGCGACATGTGGTCGCTGCCGCCTGTGCGACAGGTCGTCGAGCCGATCCGCGTGGAACCCATCGAGAATTCGCGAAAAGTGATGGAGGAGGCGCCGAACGCAAGAACCGGTGTCGCCGAGGCGATGAGCGCGGGCGACGACACGTTCCAGCTGACCGCCTGGATGGACCGCGAGCGCCCGAAGCCGTCCAACGAGAACCAAGACAGCTCTGCGGCCGACGATCCTTCGTCCGAAACTGCCAGCTACATTCGCAAGCCGAGAGTGGCGGCCCGAGCAGAGCCTCCGGACGTCGCCGCCGACACGCATCTGGCGTCTCAACCCCCTGAGGCCATCGTTGAGGCTACCTCAGCGCTTTCCGGCAGCGCGAGGGTCGAGGAGACGCCAAGAGTCGCCGAGGTACCGCCTGCTCTGGTGAGCCAAGTGGCGCAGGACGATGCTGAGGATATCGCTCTTGTCGCGGAGACGCCCATAGACGTGATAGAAGAAGCGCCGGTAATGGACGAAGCCGCCGTGGTGGACGAAGTCTCCGTGGTGCAAGAAGCCGCCGTGGTAGACGAAACACTTGTAGCAGGAGTAGCGCCGGTAGCAGCGGAAGAGCCGACAACGGAGCCGCAGCCTGACGAACAGCCTCCCGTCCTAGCTGAAGCGACGATCGATGGCGCCGATGGCGAGGAGCACAAGGCAACGGTGCGCTTTCACACGAACGGTAACGGCCACGTGAGGGTCACTGAAGTAGACGAACAAGACAGCGTTGAACCGGCGCCTGAATCCGCCGAAATTGGAGTGCACCAGAACGGCCATTCTTCAGGCGAGCCGGCGGATGCCAACGGCACTAACGGCGCGGAAGCGACGGCATTGCCTGAGGAGGCGCACGCCGAGAACGGGCACCTGGAAACGGGCGTCGATATCCGGATCGATATCCACCTGGGGTCCTCGCGGGCGATGAAGGTAAAGCGCTGGGAGGTCAAAGACGAACCATTTGACGGGTTCAACTCGCCGCCGGGCCGCTTCTAGTCCAGGGCATCGAAAGCGATAACTGAGGGGTGGAAGCAGAAGCCCCGCCTTCGGGCGGGGCTTCATAGCGTCCGGCGTCGGCGCACGCACCCAAAGGTGCGGGGCCACGCGCGGCTATTCGGGTCGCGCGTATTCGCCGCGGTAGCGGACCAGGAGTCCGGTGGCGATCATCTCGCGCCGCAGTGTCGCGACATCCTCGTGGAAGGCGCGCAGGATGTCGTTCACTGCGGATTCGCGGTAAACGCGCCTGGCCTCGAAGCTGGGGATGAGGTAGCGCAAGAAGACCTCTCGCTTCTTGCGCTGCAAGGGGAGCTGCTTAATTCGGCCGTCGGCGAGGAAGGCGCGGAGGACCTTCCGGTCGTAAGGGTCTGCCGGCGCTCCGGCGTT
>CAYZLC010000010.1:0-17606 GCA_964479365.1 uncultured Dehalococcoidia bacterium | reverse complement strand
CCACCACCGCAACCTGCAAGGACGATGAGGACCGCCACGATGGGCGCAATGCTGGGAAGAAAGAGAAGCTTCAGAGGTCTCATTTCGTTCGCGGGCATCGTATCGTAAGCGCTTCGCGTCGGGCAAGCACGGAGACCAGATCGTAGGAGCGAGTTTGCGTTGACGGACAATGCCCCGTCGGTGGATGAGGCGAAACGCGCCCCTACCGCGCGGCCAGAACCTCCGCCGTTGCCATTCCCATCGCGCCGGCCTCCGCCAGCCGCTTCTCTTCGACGAACTCGAAGCGGTCGCCGGCGGTGTGGTAGTTCGGGTCGCAGAAGCAGTTGAACAGCATCGCCGGCACTCCTGCCTGGATAAAGGACGCGTGGTCGCTTCCGCCGCCGGCCGGCAGGCCCGATTCGTCGCTATGTGTGATCGCCAGCCGGTCCGCTTCCTGCGCTGCGATGTCCACGATGCCAGCGGTCCCGCTGAGCGGCCACCCATCTCCGACGGCGAGCATGTCGAAGTTCAACATGGCTTTCAGCCCAGCCAGCTCGTCTGCGGTGAGGGACTGGACATAATAGCTGCTTCCGATCAGTCCGATCTCCTCCGATCCAAATAGCACGAAGCAGGTTTCATCGAACGCGCCGTCCGCCGCCATCGCCCGCGCGATCTCGATCACCGTCGCCGTACCGGAGGCGTTATCGTTGGCGCCGGGCCCCGCCGGTACGGAGTCATAGTGGCCTCCCAGGACCAGGCGGCATGCGCCGGAAGGGGGCTTCGCGAGAACGTTCTGTGACTGTGTGGTGTTTGTCCGCGCCTCTACTGCGAGACGGACGGTCATGGCGCCGCCGTTCAAGAGGTCCGCCAGCGCCAAGCCGTCCTCGCGGGAGATGCTGGCAGCCGGTATGCGACTCTCGCCTTGCATCTGGCCGAAGAATGGACCCGATTGGTTGTTGTAGACGATAACCGCTAACGCCCCTGCCACCGTCGCATTGGCAACCTTCTCGGTGAAAGTAATCTCGCCCCGTTCGATCAGAACTACGCGCCCAGCGGTGCCGGCCGGGAACTGCGGCGCATAACCGAGACCCGCCGCCACGAGCTGCGCCTCTGCCTGCGCGCTGACGCTCCCGCCCAATGCCTGCGCCTCGATGGCGCGCTGCTGGGGCGAGAGCAGTTCGAGCGACGTGCTCACGTCCAGAAAAGATTGGATTGGAAACTGCTGGAGCGAGGCCTTGTAGCCATACTTCGCGAGCTCGTCCCGGATGTAGGTCGCGGCCCTTCGCTCGCCGTCCGTCCCGGCCGCCCGACTGCCGATATCCACCGACAGCGCGCGGACCAACTCCAACGCGCGCGCGGAATCGAACTCCGGATTGCCGAGGCCCGGCGTCGGCGAGGCTGAAGGTGTCGGCGCTCGTGTGCGCGTGGCGGCCGGCGAAGGGCTGGGCTCCGCCTCATCGCCGCCGCAGGCGGCAACGAGGACGAGAAGCAGGGTGGCGATCGCCGCGAAAACGGCTTGGCGCCGGCGCAAGTGGACGGGAGCGACCTCGCCTACCGGCAGGCAAGCCTCTAGCGCTGGCTCCGCCGCCGCCACCAGGAGCGGAGCCGCTCGCCCACGCCGGGGCCGTTCAGGTCCATCGGCTTTCCCCGCCACAACTTCTCCTGCGGCCGCGAGTGGCGCCGCAACGACATCACGAACGCGCCGATGAACAGTACTATCGCGCCCGCGATCACCCAACGCGTCACGTCCGTTCCACCCGGCTCCGCGAGCGAGAAGATCACGATCGCAGCGATGGCTATCAGCAGGACGTGCCCCGCGGACAGGCGCGGGAAGGGGATGCTGGAGATGGCTCCTCCGAGGTCTCTGAAGCCGCCGCGGATCCCGTTCCGGACCCGTGTCCACAACGAGCGCTTCGGCGGAAACGTCTCGAGCTTCGCCAGCAGCTCTTCTATCTCTTGCTGAATTCTGTCGGGCATGCGGGTCGCCGTCCTCCTCCGGGCGTATCGCGCTCAACATTTTATCCCTGCTCAGGATACGAGTCCAGCATTTGCCGCGGCCCTCTCTCTTGGCATAGCGACTTGGCCTCAGCATAATGGGCCGCGAATCCCATGGACTGGCGCGAAGAATACAAACGCAGGCTCTCCTCCGCTGAGGATGCGATGAAGCTCGTCAAGAGTGGCGACCTCGTATTTCTCCCTATCGCCGGACCGCGCGTTCTACCTGGCGCTCTCTACCGCCACTGCAGCGAGAACAATACTGCTATCGACCTGCGCGTCGGCGCCCCCCTCACTGACCCCGGCTGGTTTCAGGCGGGGCACGAGGAGACGTTCCGCATAGAGTTCGAGCTGTTCATCGGCGACTTCGCCCGCCACGCGATGGACGAGGGGCGGGCTACGTACCTGCCGAACCTCTTCTCGCTCAACTACAAGGACACCGACGAGCAGCGGCCGGAGAGCCGTCTCGTCGATGTCTTCCTCGTCTCGGTGACACCGCCCGACGATGACGGATACGTGTCCTTCGGTGCGCACAACTGGAACAAGCGCTCTCACACCCGTCGCGCACGCAGTGTTATAGCCGAAGTCGACGCGGGTCTCCGCCGGGTCTGCGGCGACGGCACAGTGCACGTGACCGAGATCGACCGTTTCGTGGAGATACCGCCCGTCCAGATCACGCGTGGATTGGTAGAGGCGTGGCTGCGCCGCGTCGAAGACGAGGACGCCCGGAATGCATATCTGGGCATAGTCGATGAACTGGGCGAGGACATGGAGCGCCTCGTAGTCGTCGGCCCTGTGATGACCCGCCTGCCGCCCGCCCAGGTGCGCCGCCTGCTTGGCCTCGCCGAGCCGCGCGAGGCCGCGAAGACGATCGCCGGCTACGTCCGCGAACTGGTCCCGGACGGCGCGACGATCCAGATCGGCGCCGGTGAGCCGAGCATGTACCTCGCGCGCGCCGGCGCCTTCGACGGCAAGCATGACCTGGGATTGCACTCGGAGATGGTCGCGCCGGGCATCGCCAGACTCGTCGAGTCCGGCGTGATCAACGGCGCGCGCAAGACGCTGCACCCGGACGTGGCGATAGCGTCCGCCTGGTCCGGATCCGACAGCGAAGACCTGAAAATCGTCACGAACAACCCGAAGTTCCAGGTTAGGGACCCCGAGTACGTCCTGGACCTGCGCACGATCGCCCAGAACGACAACTTTTACGCGATGAACAACGCACTCTCGGTAGACCTGATCGGCCAGATCAACTCGGAGAGCGTCTTCGGTGCCCGCATGATCAACGGCACCGGCGGCCAGCCGGAGTTCCAGATCGGCGCGGCGCTCTCCCGCGGCGGACGGGGCATCACGCTCCTGCCTTCCACCGCGCTCGATGGCGCCGTCTCCCGAGTCGTAGCTCAGCACGAGGCGGGCGCCATCATCACCGTCCCCCGTTACTTCACCGACACCGTCGTAACGGAATACGGGATCGCGCGCCTCTGGGGCAAGAATCACCGCCAGCGAGCACAGGAGCTGGTCGCTGTCGCCCATCCGGATTTCGGGGCGGAGCTCAAGCAGGCGGCGGAGCGGCTATAGGCGACGCGCGCGGTCGATCGTCAGTGAATGGGAAGCGAATAATCGAATCATCTTCCGGTGCGCGCGACGTGCGGAGATGCATCTTTCGAAGCGTCTCTACGCGGGGCTTCTTTCCCCAGACGCCTGCTATACTACGGCCCGAAATGACGTCCTCCTTCCGGCTTCCTTCTCCCTTCTTCCTCCCATGAAGATCGGCGCTCACGTACGAACGGCCGGCGGGACAGACAAAGCGATAGACCGCGCCGAGGAGATGGGTGCGGAGACGATTCAGATCTTCAGCGGCGCGCCCCAAGCCTGGCGGCGGAAGAACTACGCGCCCGCCGAAGTGGAGGCGTACAAGAAGCGCGTCGAAGAGACCGCGATCGCGCCCGCGTTCATCCATGGACTCTACCTCGTTAACCTGGCTACCTCTGACGCCGCACTCCTGGCCCGTTCCTTCGAAGCGCTCGTCGCGGAGATGAAGGCGGCGGAGCTGCTGGCCGCGAAGGGCGTCATCTTCCACATCGGGAGTCACAAGGGCGCCGGCTACGATAGCTGCTTCCAGCAGGTCGTCGAGTACGTCCGGAAGATTCTGCACGACACCCCTGAGAGCACTTGGCTCATCCTGGAGAACGCCGCCGGCATGGGCGGCGCCATCGGCTCGAAGTTCGCGGAGCTCGGCACGATCATCCGCGAGTCGGGCAGTGACCGCGTGAAGGTCTGCGTCGACACGCAGCACGCCTTCGCCGCCGGGCATAACGTGAAGACGCGCCCAGGCCTCGAGAAGATGCTCGAAGAGTTCGATCGCGATGTCGGCCTGGAACGCCTCGTGGCCGTGCACGCGAACGACTCGAAGGTCATGCTCGGCGCCGGCGTGGACCGCCACGCGAACATCGGCGAGGGCCACATCGGCCGCGACGGTTTCGAGAACATCCTCTCCCACCCAGCTTTCGCGGACACCCCATTCCTCCTCGAAGTCCCCGGCTTCGAGGACCAGGGGCCCGACAAAGAGAACGTGGACATCCTGAAGTCGCTGCGGCCGGCGGGGGTTCAGGCCTAAGGCTGCTGGCCGTTGGCGTAGATCTTCGCCATCGTGTCGATGAACGCCTGCACCGTGCGCGGGCGCTTGCGGTGGCGGCGGTGGATCAGCGAGATCGGACGCTTGATCGGTTCCGCGTCTACGAGGTCGATGCGCACCAACGTCCCCGCCTCCAGTTCGCGCTCGATCGTCACCAACGGCACGAGCGCGATCCCGAGGCCTTCTTCAACCATCCGCTTCGTCGCCTCCAGTGAGTCGAGCTCCATCGCGACATTCGGGATTACGCCCGCTTGGCGGAAGAAGCTGTTGATCAGCCCGTAGTACGAGGAACCGCGGTCGAACAGCACGATCGGCTCAGCCGCCGCGTCGCTTACTCTCGCGTGTCCGGCTCCGGCGAAAGCGTGGCCCGGATGAGCGGCGAGTACGATCTCGTCTTCGTAGAGGTCGATCGTCTCGACGTCCGGGTTTGTAAGCGAGCGGACCAGACCGACCTGCACCTCGTCGCCCAGGAGCATGCTCAGGACCTGCTCCGAGCGAGCGGTCCGGATCACGACGTCCACGCCCGGGTACTGGCGGCAAAATGCGTTGAGTATGCGGGGCAAGACGTAGGTCGAGATCGTCGGCGCGGAGCCCAGGCGCAGTGAGCCGGCCTGCACATTGCGAACTTCGCCGACGGCGTCGCGGCCCTCCTGAAGCGTCTGGAGCAGCCGCTCGACATAAGGCAGAAACGCGTGGCCCGCGTCGGTCAGCCGGACGCCGCGGCTCCCGCGTTCGAACAGCTCCTCGCCCAGCTCACGCTCCAAGCTCTGGATGCGGGCGGTGATCGAGGGCTGCGTCAGCTGAAGCGCCTCCGCTGCTCGGCTAAACGAATGATGGCTCGCGACCTGCGAGAAAGCCTCAACCTGACCGAAATCCATGGGCGACGACCTCGTGAGCTATTAACCTTGCCTATAGGGTGCATGAACAGGATAAGGGTGCCGCCTATCGTAGTCAAGGAGTTCCGCCCTGCCCGGCTGGGAAAACACAAAGGCACAAAGACACAATGAGACGGGTTCGAAACAAATAGGAGATCTTATTGACTTGGTGTTTTCGTGGTGAGTCTAGTGCCGCTCGGTGCGCGCGCGGAAACCCGTACCCACGTCGTGCGTTTTGAACCAGTCGGCGTTGATGTCGACGTAGTTCTTCCACTGGTCCGGCGTGTCGTCCTCGAAGAAGATGGCGTTCACCGGGCAGACCGTCTCGCAGGCGGCGCAGTCGATGCACGTCTCGGGGTTGATGTAGTACTGCGGGTCGTCTTCGGTGCTGTGGATGCAGTCCACCGGGCAGACGTCCACGCAGGACGCGTCTTTCGTGCCGATGCAGGGTTCGGTAATGATGTAGGTCATCGTTGCGAGACTCGCGCGACAATTCTATCCGTCACCGGCTCATCCCGACAAGCGCGCTATTCCAGCATTAAGAGCGACGACTCCGCCGGGCGCACGCCCCGTTTCGTCACCTTCACGTCGCCTCGAACGCGCGCCTGGCAGGCCAGCCGCAACCGGCGGCTGCGCACCGCCGCTTTGCCCAGCTCCTCCGACAGCGTCTTGAGCTCAGAACGTCCGATCGGCTCCAGGTTCGTCTCGCCGTCCTCGACTGTGCAGGCGCAGGACGTGCAAATGCCTTCCCCGCCGCATGTCGTCGGCCAGTAGAGGCCATGCTCGTGCGCGGCCTCCATGATCGTCGCGCCGTCAATGGCCTCAATCACGCACTCCAGCGGCAGTATCGTCACCTTTGGCATTCACACACTCCGTTCTCAGTCTAGCACCTCGCTCCCTGGCTCCTTGCTCCTGTCTCCTACCTCCTGCCTCCCGTATACTGATTTGCGACCAGCCAAACAGAGAGGACGCGTCCCCGCATGAAAGACATCCCCGCAGACACGACCGACGAGATGGTGATCGAGACGACGCCGGAGATGGGCGTGCGCCACCTACCGATGCCGATGTACTCCACGCCGGCCATGGTCGGCCATATCGAGGGCCTTTGCCTGAAGATGCTCATTCCCTTCCAGGATCAGGGCGAAAGCTCCGTCGGCTATCGGGTGGACGTGCGGCACATGGCGCCGACGCCGATCGGCCAGAAGGTGACCGTCAAAGGGCGCGTCAAGGAGCAGGACGGCCGCAAGGTCGTCTTCGAGGTCGAGGCCTACAACGAAGGCGGTACGAAGATCGGCGAAGGCCTTCACGAGCGCCGCGTGATCGACTTAACGCGCTTCGCCGGCTCGCCCAGGTCCTGATGACGGTAAGTCTGGCGGACCTCCCGAAGGGCCACGAATTCCCGGAGACGAGGTTCGAGATGACCTCCAAATGGATCTCCGAATACGTCGCTGCCGTCGAAGACGATGCGATCGGCCCGCTGTCGCATGGCGCCTACCCGCCGCTGGCGTTTGCGGCCCTCTCGATCCGCGCGCTGCTTGACCGGGCTTCCTTGCCTGAGGGCTCGATCCACGTCGCCCAGGAGTTAGGGTTCTCGCTCAGCCGACCGCCGTCGGGCACCCTCATCGCCCGTGCCCGCATCGCCAGCCGTGGCGAGCGTCAGGGCTGGGTGCTCATGGGCGTCGAACTTCTCGTTGAGGACGAACTCCGCATTCCCATGATGACCGGTCGCGCCACAATCACGTTCCCGGCCGGGGGTGCGAAATGACCCAGCAGGCGCAGGGCTTACGAGTGTACACGGTGGGCGACGAGCTGCCGACGGTCACGAGAGTGCTGTGGCAGGAGAAGATCAACCGCTACGCCGAAGCCAGCGGCGATCAGAACCCGCTGCACATTGACCCTGCTTTCGCCGCCACTACGCACTTCGGCGGCACCATCGCCCACGGCATGCTCGTCCTCGCCTACATATCGGAGATGATGACGGTCGCCTTAGGCGAGCGCTGGCTGGCGTCCGGCCGCCTCAAGGTGCGCTTCCGCGCCGCCGCCCGCCCCGGCGACACCGTCACCGCATCGGGCCGGATCACGCGAATTGACGACGCGAGCATTGCCTGCGACGTCGTCTGCCGCAATCAAGCGGGCGAGCCGCTCATCTCCGGCGAAGCTGAGGTGGGCACCTGAGGCTCGGCATGCTCGCCGCCGCCACACTAGCCCCCGCCATCGTCACTGCTTGCGGCAGCGATGGCTCGGATCTCCCCGAAGACGAACGCGTCCGCCAGATTGCGGGCGTCGCTGAGCTTGCCGCTAACGCCTACGCCACCGCGGGACCGGAGGGGCTGTACGATTACCTCGCCTCAAGCGTCGAGGCGGACTGCTCGAAAGAGGTGCTCGCGCACGCGCTGGCGGGCGAGCCGGTTCCAGATGGCTTTCGTCGCATCGATGGCGTCACCTTCGAGGGCGATGCCGCTCGCGCGACGGTTGTCCAGCTCTTTGCCGAGGAAGACCGAGCGGCCGAGTGGACGTTCGCCTCCGTTGACGGCAGCTGGCGCATCACCCAGGTCCCCGGCCTTGAGAAGTGCACGGACTGATGGTCCGTGCTGTCGTCACCGGTCTTGGGTGCGTCACGCCCATCGGCCACAGCGCCGGTGAGTTCTGGTCGAACCTGACCGCGGGGGTCTCCGGCGTCAAGCGCATCACACTCTTCGACGCGAGCGACCAGGACTGCCAGATTGCCGCCGAAGTGAAGGACTGGGACCCCACCCGCTTCATGGAGCCGAAGGCAGCGAAGAGGGCCGCGCGCTTCTCGCAATTCGCCGTCGCCGCCGCCCACCAGGCCGTCGAGGACTCCGGCTTGCCGATAACGGACGCCAACCGCGACGATCTCGCGATCGTCATGAACACCGGCGGCGGTGGCGTTGATGTCATCGCCGACGGCGAGAAGACCTACCTTGAGAAGGGCGCTTCGCGCGTCGGGCCGTTCACGGTCCCTGCGATGGCGCCGAATATGGCCTCCTGTCAGGTGGCCATTAACCTCGGCGTGCGCGGCCCGACGATCACGTCCGTCGCTGCCTGCGCCGCCGGCATCTTCGCCTTCGTGGACGCCAAGCGCCTGCTCGATCTCGGCGAAACCGAGGTCGTGATCGCCGGCGGTGCGGAAGCGAACATCATCCCGATCTCCATCGCTGCTATGGCCAACATGCGCGCTCTTTCAACTCGCAATGACGAACCGGAGCGCGCCTGCCGCCCGTTCGATCGCGACCGCGACGGCTTCGTCTACGGCGAAGGCGCCGCCGCGATGGTGATCGAGACGCTGGACCACGCGCGATCCCGCGGCGCCAACGTCATCGCTGAGCTGGCCGGCGGAGCGATCACGTCAGATGGGTTCCACATAACGGCGCCCGATCCCAGCGGCGAGGCTGCTGCGATGGCGATAACGCGTGCACTCAAGGCTGCCTCACTCCAGCGCGAGGAGGTCGACTGCATCGTCGCGCACGGCACCGGCACACCCCTTAACGACGCCGCCGAGACCGCGGCGATAAAGGGCGCGCTGGGCGAAGAGGCGTACAACGTCGCGGTGACGGGCCCGAAGTCGATGGTAGGCCACCAGCTAGGCGCGGCCGGCGCCGTCTCCGCCCTAACGGCCGTTCTCGCCATCCGCGACGGCGTCATCCCGCCGACGATCAACCTCGAGACGCCCGACCCCGAATGCGACCTTGACTACGTTCCTCTCACAGCGCGCCAGACGCCTGTGCGTGTCGCCCTCGCCAACGGCTTCGGCTTCGGCGGCCAAAACGGCGTCATCGCCTTCAAGCAATTCGAGGATAAGTAGTGTGTGATTCTGAGCGGCGGCGACCCCCTCGGTGGAAACCCGCAGTCTCGCGAAGGAATCTGGGGAGGCGCGGGGTGGTGGGTCAGGTGGCCCGACGCGCGGAACCACGCTCGCCTCGCCCTGGAGGCAGTGATGCAAGAACCTGACGATTCCCCCCGCCGCTGGTGCTTCGGCTGCGGCGATCGCAACGCGGAAGGCCTTCACATCGAGTTCGAGATCGAGGGTAATCGTGTCTCCGGCCGCTTCCGCCCCCGTGGTGCGCACCAGGGCTGGCCCGGCCTCGCCCACGGAGGGGTCGCGGCCGCCGCCCTTGACGAAGCGATGGGCTGGGCGATGTACGCCGCCGGTGCCTGGGCGATGACCGCCCGCATGGAGGTGAAGTACCGGCGCCCGCTGATCCTCGGCGAGGAGCTATTAGTCACCGCCGAGGTGACTCGCGACCGCGGCCGACGCCTGGAGGCCGAGGCTGAAATCCGCACACTCTCGGGCGAGACTCTGGCGCAGGCCAGCGGCCTCTTCCTGCGCGTGCCCGCCGAACGCGCCGAGGAGCTGGACGCGTCGTTCCTCGGCACCAATCAGGCACGTCCAGCCGAAGCGAAGGACGCCCCTTCCCGCTCGTCCTGAGGCTTGCTCGAAGGATGCGCGGAGTTAGGCGTCGCGATTCGCACTATCGTCGCGACTGGCTGCCCGGCCCCTGGGGCTATGTCCTCAACCGCTCCGGCGCCCCTCTTATCCCCTTCGGCCTCGTGCGAGCTGTCGCCCTTTCCTGGGGCGACTTAGCGTACACACTCTGGAAGCGCCCGCGCCAGGCGGCCCTCCGCAACTATGCGCAGGTGCTCGGCCGCGGTACGGACGAGCCGATCGTCGAGCGCACGGCCCGGGACTGCTTCCGCCACTTCGCGCTCTACATAGCGGAGATGCTCCACGTGCAGGGATGGGACACCGACACGGTGCTGGCGCGGTTGGAGGTCGAAGGCGCAGAGAACTTCGATGAGGCCGAGAGACTGGGCCGCGGCATTATCTTCGTCAGCGCGCACATGGGCAGCGCCGAGATCGCCGCGGCCGTTGCGGTCCTGCGCGGCTACAAGATAACCGCCGTCACTGAGCATCTTCGCCCACGGTTCGTGATGGACTGGGCGGTCGCCTGCCGCGAGAGGATGGGGATCACGCTGCTCCCGGTCGAGCGAGCGGGCATACGCTTGCTCCGTTCCCTGCGCCGCAAGGAGATGGTCGCCTTCGTGATCGATGCCGGGGTCGAGCGCGGCGGTGGCATCCCGGTGACGTTCTTGGGCCGCGAGACCGTCTTCCCGGAAGGCCCAGCCCGCCTGGCGCGGCTCAGCGGCGCGCCGATCGTTTTCGCGATCGCCGCTCGGCTGCCCGGTGGCCGCTTCCGCGTGCATGTCGAATCACCGGTGCTCTCCGACCGGGATCTCGAAGCGGAACAAGACACGCGCTCCCTAACGCAGTTCCTCGCAGCGACGTTCGAGCGCTACGTGCGCCACTACCCCGGCCAATGGTATGCCTTCCGCGAAATGTGGCCGGAGTCGAGCGCATAACGTAGAGGGGCAGCAACTGGTGGTGTGCCGTGCGGGACGCGCGCGGTTGCTGCCTCCTGCGTTGAGGCGTAGGCTTGCAGCGAAAGGACGGGTACGTAATGGAACAGCGAACACTTGGCAACAGTGACCTGACCGTGTCAGCCATCGGTCTTGGCTGCATGGGCATGTCCGAGTTCTACGGTGAGACCGATGAGCAGGAGTCGCTCGCGACGCTCGAACGCGCTCTGGAGCTCGGGATGAACTTTCTCGACACCGCTGACGTCTACGGCAGCGGCACGAACGAACTGCTGCTCGGCAAATTTCTCCCTAAGCGCCGCGACAAGGTCGTCCTCGCGACCAAGTTCGGTTTCGTGCGCGAGGGGACGCTCGGCCGCATCGACGGCAAGCCGGACTACGTCAGAAGCGCCTGCGAGGCAAGCCTGAAGCGCCTGGGCGTCGACTATATCGATCTCTACTACCAGCACCGCGTCGACCCGACGACTCCGGTTGAGGAGACAATCGGCGCGATGGCACAGCTCGTGAAGGACGGCCTCGTCCGCTTCATCGGCCTCTCTGAAGTTTCAGGCGCAACCCTTAAGCGCGCCCACGCCGTTCATCCGATCAGCGCCGTGCAGTCGGAATATAGCCTCTGGAGTCGCGACATCGAGCCAACCACGCTGCCCGAGTGCAGAGAGCTAGGCGTGAGCATGGTCGCCTACAGCCCCCTCGGTCGCGGTTTCCTGACCGGCGCCGTCAAAGACACCGGCACGCTCGCCGCCGACGACTTCCGCCACACCGTGCCGCGATTCCAGGAAGAGCACTTCGCGCAGAACCTTCAGCTGATATCCCAACTCGAACAGCTGGCGAAAGAGAAGAAGTGCAGGCCCTCGCAGATTGCGCTTGCGTGGTTGCTCGCGCAGGGCGAGGACGTCATCCCGATCCCCGGCACGAAGCGCAGGACCTACCTCGAAGAGAACGCCGCGAGCGTCGACGTGAAGCTGACGCAGCGCGATCTGGATGGCATCGATCCGATCATGCAGGAAGTGTCCGGCGACCGCTGCACCGCCGTCGGCCGCATGTTCACGAATATGTGAGGTCGCCGGCAGACAAAAGAGAGAGCCCACCGGGGAGTTCGGCATCGATCTAGCACTCCAATGAAGCGAATCGTCAGACTTTGGATGATCCCGTTGTTGATGATGACTCTATCGGCTATCGCGTGCGGCGGGGGAGCTTCGCCAATGAGGCCGTCGACGCCGCCCACCTCCGCTCCCAAAGATGCAGCAGCGGAGGGCGTCCAGGGCGATTGCGGCTCCTTCTTGCGACCAGGCCTGATCGCGTTCAACGGGACCGTCGTCAGCGCCAGCCAACCAGTTGGTGGATACCCTGATCTTGATTACGGCTGGCAAGTCATCAACGTCCGAGTGGACGCGGCGGCTACAGAAGCCGTATCTGGCGAGCAGGGAGGCTATTCCCCGGGACATGTCGTAGCGGTAAATCTGATCGATCCGTTTTTCCCGATCGTCGTTTCTGGCGACTGCGTTGCGGCAGCCGGAAGCGAGCGCGAATTTCCATGCGTTGGACGGCGACCTTTGGGGTGCCACAACTTCGGCTTCGTCGCCGAAGAGTTCGATGTACTAACGGTTGAATAGGCCGGCTCGGCCTATTGCGGTCGCAGCTGTCGCAAATCCTCTACGCCCGCCTTCACCTCAGCCGACCTTCCCAGCGCCGCCCGAGCGTCCGCGATCGTCACGACGTTCCCCGTCCACTCGACGGGCTGCGTCGCGATCCAGAGCGTCGCCTCCGATGCGGCGTCCGGCTTCTCCCAGTCGCTGAAGTCCATCCCCGGGTTGCGGTACATCCAGCCCTCGGTCGCGATGCTCATTTCGATGCGGAGGCAGTTTACCGGGATGTTGTACTGCTTTAGCTCGAGGCCCGCGTACTGGGTGAGCTTCTCCAGCGCGACCTTCGAAACTGAGTAGGAGACCATCGGCGAGATCACTTCTTCCGCGAGTATCGACGAGATGTTGATGATGCGGCCGCTCTTGCGCTCGATCATCGAGGGCAGGAACGCCTGCATGCTCATCACCGGACCGCGCAGGTTCACGTTCATGACGAGGTCCCAGCGCTTGAGTGGCGTCTCATGAAAGGGGGCCGGCGCGCTGATCGCCGCGTTGTTCACCAGGATGTCGCAGCGCCCGAACTCCGCCAGCGTGCGGCGCACCATCTCGCCGATCTGCTCCTCGCTCGTTACGTCCATCGGGATCGCGAGCGCCCGCCGGCCAAGCGCCTCTACCTCACGCGCCGTGTCCTCGATCGTCCCCGGCAGCTTCGATGGGGTGCTCTCCGAGCTGCGCGCCGTCACTACGACGTGCGCCCCCGCATTCGCAAAGTCGATCGCGATCTGCCGCCCGATGCCGCGGCTCGCGCCGGTAACGACGGCCACCTGGTCCTTTAGCGGCATAGCCTGAGGAGTCATGCGACAAATAATGGACGCGCGACGAGGGATTGGTCAAGCGCTCGACGCGGTGACCGCCGAAGGCTCGGGCCAAGAGCGCTTCTTCTCGACCTTCAGGTCGCCCCTAACGTCCAGCACTTCAAGGCGTGTTTCTTGGGCCCGACGTCGATAGCGTAGGTCCACTTGGGCGTCACCGACCTTCAGTCCATTGACTTGAACAACCTCGAGCCAATCCGGTAATCGCGGGCGCACGATTGACAGCCGGCGACCGGCCGCGTCCGGGCAGAGTCCCAGGATCGCCTGGGTAATGAGGGGTATCGCCCCCGCCGCCCACGCCTGCGGGCGGCAGGCTACCGGATAGGGCACTGGGGTGTCGTGAACAGACCGCTCATCTCCGCCGAACAGCTCCGACAGCCGGTAGTAGGGGGCTGTGCGTGCGGCGTCGAACAACCCGGTCGCCAGTTCGTTGAGCTCCGTCTCGTAGCCGTATCGCTTGAACCCCATGGCGATGATCGAGTTGTCGTGCGGCCAGACCGTTCCAATGTGGTAGCCAAGAGGGTTGTACCGCCGCGACTTGGCGCTCAGCGTGCGCACCCCCCAGCCGCTATACATGTCATCCTCCATCAGCCGGCGTACGACCTTCCCGGCATGCTCCCGGCTTGCCACGCCTCCCCAGAGCGCGTGACCGGCGTTCGAAGTGATCGCGGCCGCGGGCGTGCCGCTACCATCCCGAGCCAGCGCGTAGAATTCCGATGGTACCCAGAAGTCCCGGTTGAAGCGTCGGGCAAGCGCTCTCGCCTCGCTCTGGAGCCGCGCCGCCAGCTTCGAGTCACCGAGTGCGACGAACACTCGCGCCAGGCTACGATAGGCGGCGTAGGCATACGCCTGCACTTCCACGAGGGCGATTGGCGGCTCACACGCCGTCCCGTCTTCGCCGGAGATGGCGTCATGAGAATCCTTCCACCCCTGATTCACGAGTCCCCGCGCGGAGCGACGTTCGTATCGGAGATAGCCGCCATCCGCTAAGCCGCCGTATTTGGTCATCCAGTGCAACCCGGCACGGAGGTTCGTCTCCAGCTGTGAGATCAGGCCCAGATCTGCCGTCCAAGCGAAGTACTCGGCGGCCAACCACAGGAACAGGGGCGTTGAATCCACGCTGCCGAAGTAGGGCGAAAATGGTAGCTCGCCCGTTTGCGTTAGCTCGCCCTGCCGCAGCTCATGAAGTATCTTGCCGGGTTCCTCATCACGCCACGAATCGAACTTCTTCCCTTGCCAGCGCGCCAGTGAGACGAGGCAGTCGCGTGCGACCTCCGGTTTGAGCGCCAGGGTTTGCATGCCGGCAATCGCGGAGTCCCGCCCGAAGAGCGTGTCGTACCATGGGGTGCCGGCGGCCGGATATCCCGCCCCCGAATCGTGGTGGTTCCACAGCATTCGCAGGTCGGTCAACGAGCGTTGGAGGACTAGGTTGAAGAACTCATTGTCCGTCCGGATCTCGGTGGTGCCTGTCAGCCATGAGTCGTACTCTTGCTTGACGACCCCGTACCTTTCGACGCCCTGAGCCGCCTCGAGGCGCCCGTCAAGAGTTATCACCAACCTGATGGAAGCACTCTCCTGAGAGGCCAGGTGTAGCTGGTACGTCGCGAATCCCACCTCGGCGTCCGTCTGCACGGATAGCGGCCTGGGGGTGAAGAGGATCAACGTCTCCCGCCGGCGGCCGTCCCTTCCCTTGTACGCCATCGTCAGGGCGGCGTGGCGCCACAGCGGCGGTTCGAGTTCGCCCCGGAACTCTGGCTCATGCCCGCGCACTTCGAAGATATCGGCAAAGTCTGCCGCGAACCGGAAGACAAGCTCCAGCAGCACCGGGTACGCGTTGTAGTTTGTCACCTGCACCGTCTCTTCCATCACGTCTTCCAGCACCCGCAGGCGGCGCACCTTGATCGTTCCGCTCGGCACGCGATGACCTTCCACGTCCCTCAGCGTCGGGTTCGTGAGCACGTGCTCAGAGCTGTAGCCCAGTTCGGCCGTCGAAAGCAGTACCATGGGCCTGGCGGAGGAGAACGAGAACTCGTAACCCGACAGGTAGCGGGTGTCTGCGTAGTAGAGGCCGTAGCCATTCGTGTTGCCGCGGGGCACCTGGCCGGCGACATCGGTCAGAAGGAAGAGGTCACGCTCTCGGATCACCAGGGCATCCCGGATGTCCTGGATCGCCATCGGCTCCGCTTCGGGCAGCAGCCCTTCGTCCAGCTGTGCCTCCGCGGCCGAGGTCTCCTCGGCTTCTTGCATCGCGCGTCTAATCGATTGAGCTCACCCTACTGCGACCATCAGCCTGAGCGCGCGGGGAACGCCCTTCCGCAATCATCTCACGCCGCGTGACTGGGAGAAAGCTCCTCAGTCTCTTTTCTAAGGCTGGCCGGGACGGGCGTACTGGATTGGACATGGCGGGCTGCCAGTACCGATTCGTATATCTCCACGTACCGCTTCGCCATGGCCGGCGCGTCGAACTTTTGCTTGGCATGAGCGCGGCAGTAGGCCGGATCAATGGTGCTGAGCTGGCTCACCGCCTGCGCCATCTCGTCCACATCCTCCACCACGAACCCCGTCTCACCGTGCTTAACTATCTCCGCTGCCGCGCCCCGGTTGAACACGATCACAGGCGTGCCGCAGGCCATGGCTTCCGTCATCACGAGCCCGAACGGCTCGTCCCAGGTGATCGGCAGCAAAACGCATGAGGCCGAACGGTACAGTTCCCGCTTGATCCTTGCATCCGCCTCGCCGTTGAAAATCACCTGATCACCATCGATCAGCGGCTCCATGATGTCGTGGAAAAACCTGCGGTCGACCTGGTCCACCTTACCCGCCAACACCAGCCGCTTGCCTGTCCGCCGAGCGACCTCAACCGCCAGGTGGGGGCCCTTCTCCTCAGCGATGCGAGACAAGAAGAGTAAGTAGTCTCCTTTTTCCGTTTGAAACGGAAAGCTCGATACATCGCTGCCGTTGTACGCCACGCCGGCGAACGTTCCTCCTCTTATCGCGGGCATCAGGCGGTGCTGAGACCAACTGATGTTGTTGTAGTGCCCTTGATAGCGGTCCCAGATGAACTTCGTGTCTGGCGTAATCAGACAGTGCATCGTCGTCAGCATCGGCACGTCCGGCACGAGGTGTGAAAGCGCCATCACTTCCTCGCCGCCGTGGTTGTGGACGATGTCGTATTCGCCGGCGTCTTTGAGCGCGAGCGCCGCGTGTTGCCATGAATACACGCTCTTGGACTCGATGCCCTCCGCCGTTCGGAGGCTTACCGGATAGCACGACTTGAGCCGGGCGGTCGTCCTGGAGTCGCCGGAGGCGAACAGAGTCACGTCATGCCCCTGCCGGACGAGTTCCTCGACCAGCACGTGCACGACGGCTTCCGTCCCACCATATGCGGGGGGTGGGACCGTTTCCCATAACGGGGCGATCTGGAGGATTTTCAAGGGACTCTCCTCTTGGACTTGAGGTACTCGAGCGCGGGTCCGGTTGGGGCGGGCGAGTACCGTCATCTATACGTCTCCGCCGGGGGTGCCGGGGGCCGGAGACGGCGTAACTAATGACCTATTATAACCGCGCGCCCCACCCCTGGCAGCGTCGCGACTTACATTTCCGTCGCAAAGAGCCACATTTCTCAAAGGTGGCTCCTGCGCCCACCCTTGGCTATGATTGATCGTGAACTATGCCTACCCGTGACCTGCGGTTTGCCTTCGACGAAAAGGGGATCAAGAGCTTCGCGCCCAGCCTCGTGGGCCAGATGATGTCCTACTGGGAAGGTGACACCCGCCTTCTGCGCGGCCGCGTCATGGCCGCCGAAGTCAAACGTGACCGCTACGGCAATCCCTACATCGAAGTCGAGATCGAAGCGCCAACCTCATCATAGGGCACCGTTATCTCGGTCGCGAACCCGGGATTAACCACTAAGATACTGACCTGCCCCCCGGAAACTGTACCACTGTAAATGGGAGTCCTCCGCGTTAGAAGTAACAAAAGGAGGACCGATGCGAAAGTCGAGGTTCACGGAGGAGCAGATCATCTCTACCCTCAAGGAGCACGCGGCGGGGACGCAGGCGAAGGAGCTCTGCCGGCGGTTGGGAGTAGGTCCGGAGACGCTGTACCGCTGGAAGCGCAAGTACGGAGGGATGGAGGTGAGTGAGGCGCGGCGGCTGCGGGCGCTTGAGGACGAGAACCGCCGTCTGAAGAAGCTGGTGGCTGACCTGGCGCTGGACAACGCCGCCCTCAAGGACGTGCTCTCAAAAAACTGGTGAAGCCTGCGGAGCGGCGT
>CAYZLC010000009.1:17010-17613 GCA_964479365.1 uncultured Dehalococcoidia bacterium | reverse complement strand
GAGCGTTCCCATCATCTTCCTGACCGCCCGCACCTCAGACATTGACAAGATCGCTGGGCTGCGGCTCGGCGCGGACGATTACGTGACGAAGCCGTTCAACCCCCAAGAGTTGGTAGCGCGTGTCGATGCCGTTCTGCGACGCGCGGGAAGCCGCGAATCTAGAGCGAACGGCGAGATCATACGCGCGGGCGCTCTCGTTATCGATCCCGCTTCACGGACGGCGGAGGCGCGCGGGAAGCGGCTGGTGCTGACGCCGAAGGAGTTCGACCTGCTGGCGACGATGGCGGGCTTTGCGAGCGTCGTGCTCGACCGTGACCAACTCCTGGACCTCGTCTGGGGGACCAGCTTCTACGCGGCGCGCACTGTGGACGTACACATCGCGCGCCTTCGGGAGAAGCTGAAAGGGAGCGACGTTCGCATCGAGACGGTATGGGGGACGGGCTACCGCTTGGTAGCGGAGTGACGATGGCCTTCCTGAGCAGCCTCCAGGGTAAGCTGATTGCCATGTCGATAGTGATTGTCGTCGTTGTTGTGGCCTTATCGGGGGCGGTCTTCGTCACCGCGCGCCGGGGTGACCAGCGGCAACAGGAGCTGGACCACGTG
>CAYZLC010000009.1:0-17000 GCA_964479365.1 uncultured Dehalococcoidia bacterium | reverse complement strand
CAAGCGCGACGGCGATGGCGAAGACCCCGCCCACTGCGACAACTGCGGGGCGATTCCGCGAATAGCCTCGCGGCCTTCGTGGACGGTGCGGCTGATGACTACGACGTTAGGGCGCTGATAATCGACCTTGACGGCGCCGTTCTCGCGGACAGCGCCGATGAGCTGCGGGGCGCCCGAATCGCGCTCGAAGGTAGCATCGTGTCGAGAGTGGCGGTGGCGGGCGGTATCGCGCCCTACGTGACAATAAGGCCGGCTGAGGGCAGCCCCGGAAGCGATCTCGTGCTCGTGGCGCCGCCGGAGATCGGGCCTGCGCGCCCCGCCTTCGGTCTCATCGGTCTTCGCCAGCTCCGCTACTCGCTTGTGCTCGCCGTGCCCGAAGATACGCTCGCCGGCGCCTGGCTGGAGCTCTTGCCGGAGCTAGGCCTCGCGGCGGCCATCGCCGTGCCTGTCGCGATCCTGCTGGCGGTCCTGATCGCCCGCTATATCACGCGTCCGCTGGAGCAACTGACGGCCGCCTCACTGCAGATGGCCTCGGGCAGCTTCGACGTGGACGTGCCTACCGCGCGCGACGATGAGATCGGCCGCCTGGCGCAAGCATTCTCGACGATGGCCGAACGCGTCGGGGACGCGCAATCGCAGATGCGGGCGCTGGTCGCGAACGTATCGCACGATATGAAGACGCCCCTCACATCCATCCTGGGCTTCTCGCAGGCCCTGCGCGATGAGACCGAAAGCGAGGCTGAGACTCGCCGCATGGCCGCGATCATCCACGAGGAGGCAGAACGCCTCAACGGGCGGTTGAACGACCTCCTCTACCTCGCGGAGCTGGAGTCCGGCCAGGTGGTCCTGCATGAGGATCAAGTAGACGTGGCCCTGATCCTCGAGAACGCCGCCGCTCGGATAGCGCCTCACGTTGCGCGACGGAACATCGCGCTTTCAGTGGAACCGGGGGAGCATGCCCTCGTCTGGACAGACGCGCAGAAGCTGGAGCGGGCGATCGAGAACCTGCTGGACAACGCGCGCAAGTTCACGCCGGACGGAGGGCGCATCTCAGCGCGGACGGGCGCCACCAGCGCCCGAGGTTGGATCGAGATCGCCAACACGGCTGACGGCCTCGATGCAGATGAGCTCCCGCGGCTCTTCGACCGCTTCTACCGGCGGGAACGCGGAGAACCAACGGATGGCCGGAGACAACGGCAGGCGGGCTCCGGCCTGGGCCTACCGATCGCCCGCGACCTCGCGCAGCTTCTTGGCGGCAAGCTGGACGCATCACTGCGCGATGGACAACTCGTGATGACGCTGGAGATTCCTTCGAGGCCGCGCGTCCACGAATCCCCGTAGAGCTTAAGGCCTTGCGCCCCTACGCCAGTCGTCACGGAACGCGGCTGGAATAGCGCGGCGCAACCCCTGCGCGTCTCCCGTGGTCCAGTTTGCGTTGACTGGGCAATAGCCGTGGGCTAACCTGAGGAAGCGCAAAACAAACAGGAGACTGTTATGGCTGAAGCGACACGCACTCGTACCGAACTGAACGTCGCGCCCCGTGAGGTGCTGGGGAAGAAAGTGAAAGCCCTGCGCAGGCAAGGGTTAACCCCGGCGAACATCTACGGCCAGCGCGTAGATTCGCAGGCCGTTCAAGTACCGACGGACGAACTGAAGCACGTGCTGAAGACGGCCGGGCGCAACGAGATCGTATACTTGCGGCTCGACGGCGACGAGCCGCGCCCCACATTCGTGCGCGACATCCAGCAAAACCCCGTGACGGACATCATCCTGCACGTAGATTTCCTCCAGATCTCGCTGAAGGAGAAGGTCAAGGCCGACGTGCCGATCCACCTCGTGGGCCTGTCCCCGGCTGTGGACACATACGGCGGCATCCTGATGCACGGCCTCGACCACGTTTCGGTAGAGGCGCTACCGACCGAGGTGCCGTCGTTCCTGGAATTGGACGTGTCACCGCTGGTCGAGATCAACCAAGCGCTGCACGTCTCCGACCTGGAGCTGCCCGAAGACGTGACGTTGCTCACTGCCCCGCCCGCGGTGGAGATTGTCGAAGAGGTCGCGGAAGAGGTGGCCGGCGAGGGCGAGGTTCCGGAAGAGGGCGCCGAAGAGGCCGCGCCGCAGCCGGCCGCCGAGGGCGAAGAGTCCGGGTAATACGCGACCTTCACCCGCGCGGAGTCAGCTCGGTGTTGGTGACACCAGGCGCTGGCCGATCAGTCCGGGCATGCCGCGCAGCAATTCGGCCGCGCTAAGGGCACGGCGCCCAGCGCGCTGCACCTCCATCGGCACGAGCACGCCGCGGCCGGTCTGCACAGCGAAGGCGGCCTGATTGATGGCCTCAACCGGCAGGCCGTTCATCCACGCCTCACCGAGCTCCAACACCGTCCCGGGCCTTGCGGATGAATTCGCGTCCAGCGGCCGCGCCTGCCAGATGTGAAGCAGCTCGCCGTCCAGCGTCGTGTAGGCGCCCGGCCACGGGTTGTAGGCGCGAACGCGGCGCCAGATGTCGGTCGCCGGAAGCCCCCAATCGAGAGCGCCGTCCTCCTTGCGGATCAGAGGGCAGGTTGTCGCCCGCGAGTCGTCCTGGGGCTGTGGCTCGACCTCACCGGCCAGCCAGCGCGGAAGCGTCTCGGCGAGGAGGCCTGCGCCCACCTCGGCAAGCCGCTCACCGAGCGAACCAGCTGTATCCGATTCCTGCATTGGGCCCTCGCTCTGCGCCAGGAGCGGCCCGCTGTCCATTCCGGCGTCCATGAGCATGATCGTGACGCCCGTGCGCCCATCTCCCGCCAGGATCGCCGCGGGAATAGGCGAAGCGCCCCGCCAGCGCGGCAGCAGCGAGGGGTGGACGTTCAGCACGCCGCGCGGCGGAATATCGAGAATGTCCCGGCGGAGGATCTGACCGTACGCGACGACCACCATGACCTCTGGTGAGAGCGCACGCAGCCTCGCGAGCGTATCACTATCGCGGAGGGCCGGCGGCTGCAGCACCGGAAGACCGAGGTCAAGGGCGGCGAGCTTCACGGGCGGCGGTCTGGGTGTGCGCCTGCGGCCGGCGGGCCGGTCCGGCTGCGTGATGACGGCCGCGATGGAGTGTCCGGCGTGCGTGAGCGCCAGCAGTGAGGGGACGGCGAACGTGGGCGTGCCGATGAAGATGATCGACATAAGGTTGGCGGTGTGCCAGGCGGGCGGCCTGCGCGATTCTAGCATGGCGCGCACCGGCAACGCGAGGCGATGGAAAGCGTTATACAAGTGCTGATGCTGAAAATGAACGGAAATCGAAGTCGATTGTGGCGCGTTGCCGGCATCCCGGCGCTGGCGGCGACTGTGTTCGCGGTCAGTTGCAGTGGTGGAGACAGCGAGGCGAACCCTGCGCCCAGCGAGCTGGCTGTAGTACTGACGCAAACGCCGGGCGCGGCAACGCCGCTGCCTCGGCGCACGCCGACGGTCGAGGCGACGCAGGCGCCGACGCCAACGCCGCTCAAAGTCTGCGCGGCGAACCCGGACCCGGCCCCGGCCAAGCTGCTCCAGGTGCAGGAACCACGGCCGGAGCAACAGGTAAAGATCCCGTTCCATGTGCGCGGCTGGGGTTCGAACATCGGCCAGGACAACCGAGGTGTCGCGCTGGGGGTCGTCGACGCCCGGCAGTCGGTCGTGCAAGTCTTGAACCTCCCGCCACAGCCCAACACCTACCGGCTCCCTCCCTCGGACATGGAGCGCACGGACAACACGCGTCCCTTCGGCGCCGACATCGTCATCCAGGGCATCAAGGAACCGACGCCCTACTGTCTCTGGGTCTACCAGGAAACGACAGCCGAGGGGCGGCCGAAGGGCGTTGTGCAGGTCCCGGTCGTCGTCATCCCTTAGCGGCGACGCACGACAACGGCATCCCCCGCTTGAGCGCCGAGTTCCGTCTCTGCGCTGCCGCCGCTGAAGGCGATCTCCAGGAATCCACAACTGCCGATCAAGGCCGAGAGCCCGGCTGAATCGGCGTATCTCCGGGTTAGTCCGGCGATCACACGTCCCGCGATCTCAACCTCCACATCGGGACCTCGGAGTTGATCGGCGCAGACGGTGGTAATCAGATTGCCGAAGCGGTCAAGGTGGACGACGCGCCCCCTGACAGTGCCGTCGTCGCCAACCTCTGCGCGGAATGGCGCCAGGGCGGTAACTTCCTTAACTTCCGGTCCGAGCTCAGATGGTGGGACGCCCAGCGATACCCGCGCGGCAACGGGGGCGAAGATGTCGCGCGCGTGAAAGGTCGGGCTCACTGACGGTCGATGAAAGCGGCTATCGGACAGCGTAAACGCGCGAATGCCGGATGGGAGTGAGACTGCCGCCGCTCGACCACCATCGGCCGCATCTCGGGCGGTGTCCGGGAGCGCGGCCGACAGAATGCCGTTGTCCGGGCCGATGAACACACCGTCAGGGGTGCTAACCGCCAGCGCCCGTCGCTCGCTCCCAACGCCGGGATCGACGACCGCAAGATGTATCGAGCCGGCAGGAAAGTAGGGAAAGGCGCAGGCGAGCACGAACGCTCCCCGCTCGATGTCTTGAGGCGGGATGCCGTGCGAGATATCGACGATCGTGACGTCAGGGTTGAGCGCGAGAATAGAGCCTTTGACTGCGGCGACGTACGGATCTGATAAACCGAAGTCAGTTGTGAGGCTGATTATTGAAGACATGACGCCTGGGCGCTGCGGCCTACTGGTCGCGGAGATCGGAGCTTTCCTCGAACAGCCACTCGTAGACGTTACGGAAGCGTGAACTGCCGGTGAAGAGCGTGCCTAGCTCTATCCCCCGTACCTCTTCCGTGACGAAGTAGCTGTTGAGGGGATGGTACAGCAAGACGCTTGGCACGTCCTCGTGGAAGATGTCCTGAAAGGCGTAGTACAGCCGCTGCCGTTCGGCCACGTCACGGGTGCGCCGGGCGTCCTCCATTAGCGTGTCGGCGTCTTCGTTGGTGTACGCGGCCAGGTTGCGGCCGCTGTCGCTGGCCTGGGAGCTGTGCCAGGCCGGGTACGGGTCCGGGTCCGGTCCGGGGTCCCAGCCAAAGAGCGCCGCCTGATACTGACGCGGAATGAGAAAGTTGCGGATGAGGTCCGTGGACTCCTCGCGCGCCAACGTCACGCTGATGCCTACGTCCGCCAGTTGCTCCACGAGCGCTTGTGAGACAAGCGCGCGCAGGGGGTCTTGGTCGGTAAGCAGCGTCAGACGAAACTCCACGCCGTTACGCGTCCGTACCTCGCCGCCCTCCGGCAACGTCCAGCCTGCCTCTTCCAGCAGCTCTCGTGCATCACCCGGATCGCGCTGGTAGCGTTTGAGTTCCGGGTTGTGGGCCCAGGTGCCGGTGACGATAGGCGAATCCGCGGCCACGGCCCGGCCGTCCAGCAGCGAGTCGATGATGCCTTCGACGTCCACGCTCTCTGCTATCGCGCGACGCACCAGCAGATCGTTGAGCGGCGGTTGACCGTTGTTGAGATAAAGCACCGTGTAGGCAGTTCTATTGGCTTCATACCTCCTGAGGCCGTCGATAGAGGCCAACGTGTCGAAATCGTCACTCGTCGCCGTGGAGTCGAGGAGGACACCGTAAGCCTCACCGTTCACGACTGCGGCGGCCGCTGTCGCCACGTCTGGGAAGAACAGAAGCTCTATCTCGGTCACCACTGGGGCGCCCAGGTAGAACTCCGCATTGGCGCGAAGAAGAGCGTGTGTTGCGTCCAACTCCGCAAGGCGGTACGGTCCGGTGCCGACCGGCTGAGTGTTGAAGGCGCTCGTGGCGATCGTTCCGGCGTCTACCCCTTCGAGCAGGTGACGGGGCAAGATGCCCGTCGTCGCGTAGGCGACGAATGGGGCAAACGGCTCCGGGAGTTGACAGGCGACAGTGAAGTCGTCGGGGGCGGAACAGGCAACTTTGCGCCAGAGCGGCGCCTGGTCCGGGTCGCCCTCTAGCCCTGGGTCGGCCAGCAGCGAGTAGGTGAAGACCACGTCTGCGGCCGTGAACGGCATGTCGTTGTGCCAGGCAACTCCCCGCCGCAGGTGGAAGGTGACGTTGCGGCCGTCCTCGCTGATCTCCCAGGTTTCGGCCAGATCAGGCAGAACGGCGCCATCCGGGCCAAGCCGCGTAAGGCCGGAGAAGACCAGGCTCGCGATGTCGCGATCTGCATCGTTCAGGTGGGCGAAGAGGGGGTTGACGCGGGACGGCGCGCCGACTACGGCCTCGACATAACGGTAGGAACCGGCTTTATCGTCGCTCGTAAAGGAGCCCGAGAAGGCGAACCAGGCTGCGGCGACGGCGACGATGCCGCCCGCCAGCACGACCAGCAGCGGCCAACCGGCGCTCGACGGCCGGAGACCTCGCCCCGAAGACGGCGCAGTTACTCTACGTGAACTCATAAAGTGCGGAGGAAGGGAAGTCTATTGCTCGTAGACGGCGATCGCGGAGATGGCGAGCCACAGCACGCTGAGCGCTATCGTGAGCTGGAAGAGCGTCTTCTCTAGCCCCCGGCGTGTGCGGACGAAAGAGCCGCTCTGGAGGCCGCCGACACCTTCGCCCTTGACTTGGAGAAGGATGACGGCGACGAGTGCGATCGAGACCAGTATCGCTGCTACTGAAAGATATTCTGAGAGGTCCATGGGCTTAGTCGAGTGCTGTGACGAGGCTCTCTTCAGCCTCCGGAAGCACGAAGAACTGATCGCGCTCATCATAGATACGCATGATCACCTCCGATAGCTTCGTAGAGTCGTGGTGGTAGCGGTTCTCCTCGCTAATGACATCCGTTGCGACCAATCGTATCCCATTGTTAATCGGGTCGTCTACACGAACGGGGCGCGACTGCTCGGCCTTGGGAATGACGTCGGTGACGTTGTCATTGGCGACGACGTAGTTGATCACTCCTTTGCCGACATGGTCCTCGATCGCGGCTACGTGGTCGGCGACGCTGAAGCCGTCGGTCTCTCCGTGTTGCGTAGCGACGTTGCAGACATAGACCTTGGGCGCGGGCGCCGCGATCAGGCTGCGACGCACGCCCTGGACAAGCAGGTTGGGTAGAACGCTGGTGTAAAGGCTGCCGGGACCAAGGATAATCAAGTCCGCCTCCAGGATCGCGCGAACTGCCTCAGGGTGCGCTGCTGGATTCTCCGGCGCCAGGTAGACCTCTCGGATGCGGGCTCCGCCACCGTTGACGGCGGGGCCGATGCTGGACTCCCCGCGGATTGTGCGCGCGTCATCGGTGCGGGCGCAGAGCGTCACGTCCTCCATCGTCGAAGGGATGATCTGACCCCGGACTGCGAGTACCCGGCTGGTCTGGCGGATCGCGTCCTCCATGTTACCGGTGACGCCGGACATGGCGACTATGAAGAGGTTGCCGAAGGAATGCCCGGCCAGGCCCTCGCCGTCCTCGAAGCGGTACTGGAAGAGTTTCGTGACCAGCGGCTCCGCGTCGGCGAGCGCCGCGATGCAGTTGCGCACGTCTCCGGGGGGCAGGACGCCCAGCTCCCGGCGCAGGACGCCGGAGCTGCCGCCGTCGTCGGCGACGGTGACGATCGCAGTCAGGTTGGTGCTGTACTCCTTGAGTCCGCGCAGCAGCGTCGAGAGGCCGGTGCCGCCGCCGATGGCCACGATCTTCGGGCCGCGGCGCAGGAAGCGCTGCGTGTAGATGGTGTTGACGAGGCTCTCATTCGAGTCCCGGTGCGGAGCCAGCACTGAGATTATCGACTGGTTCAGCTTCCAGATCGAGAAGAGGATCAGGCTCACGGCGCCCGACATGAACATGACGCCGCGGATGTAGCGAGGGATGAACTGGAGGGTGACCCAGTACATGAAGCCCGGAAGTCGGAGACCCTCGAGATACGCCTCGCGGACTACGTAGCTCAGGCCGAACGTCATGATCGCGACGCCTATGATGATCAGCCCGAGCCAGCGCTTGATGTGCATGCCCGGGTAGAACCACTTGAAAAAGTCGAACGTGAAAAAGCGGCTCATAGTCCTTATCTATTAACGTCCCAGCAAGCCATTCGACTACGCTTTATCATCCAATTTTTCGCGAAGCGCCTGCAAAACGATTTCCGGGTTGGCCCGGCCTCTCGTCTCACGCATCACCTGACCGACCAGGAACTTGATCGCGGTCTCCTTCCCGCTTCGATAGTCCTCGACTGCTTTTGGCGAATCCTGGATCACCTTGTCGATCGCCGCCGAAACCTCGCCCATCGATTCTATCTGCCCAAGGCCCGCTTCTTTGACGATCTCTTCCGCCGGGTTTCCCGTGTTAAACATGGTGTCGAACACTTCCTTGGCCGTCCTGCCGGAGATGACCCCGCTATCGACGAGGTCCAGCAGCTCCGAAAGGCCCTGCGGCTTAACTCGCGAGTCCTGGATCTCAACGCCGGCGGCATTGAGCAGCCGGGCGAAGTCGCCGTTAACCCAGTTGGCGACAGTCTTGGCCCGCTGCCCGCCGTCTCCGCCCGCGAGCGCAACCGTCGCTTCGAAGAAGTCCGCCCGCGCCCGGGACTCTGTGAGCACACGCGCGTCGTAGTCTGAGAGGCCGTACTGCTCGGCGAGGCGGCGTCTGCGCGCGTCCGGTAGCTCCGGCATGCGCGAGCGGATATCTTCAACCCACTCGCGGCTGATCGCGAGCGTCGGCAGATCGGGCTCCGGAAAGTAGCGGTAGTCGTCGGCGAACTCTTTGCTGCGTTGGGAGACGCTCTGGCCTGTATCCTCGCGCCAGCCGCGAGTCTCCTGCGCGACGCGGCCGCCGGACTCGACGATCTTCGTTTGCCTCTCCACTTCGAACTTGATCGCGTCGTAGGCGTGACGGAAGCTGTTGATGTTCTTCAGCTCCACTTTCTGGCCGAGCGAGGTCTCGCCCAGAGGGCGAATGCTCACGTTCGGCTCACAGCGCATGTTGCCTTCTTCCATATTGGCGCGGCTGGCGCCGATGTAGCGCAGGATCTGCCGCAGCTTCGTCAGGTACGCCCTCGCCTCTTCCGCTGAGCGCATGTCCGGCTCCGAGACGATCTCCATGAGCGGGATGCCCGAACGGTTGACATCCACCAGGCTGTAGCTCTCGCCCGCCTGACTCGTCACGTGCTGCGACCGCGCAGTGTCCTCTTCAAGGTGGACACGCGTGACTCCGGTCCGTTTCGTCTCGCCTTCGACCTCGATTTCTATCCAGCCGTCCTTGCAGAGCGGCAGATCGTACTCCGAGATCTGGTAGCCCTTCATCAGGTCCGGGTAGTGGTAGTTCTTGCGGTCAAACTTCGCCTCTTGTGGTACTTGGCAGTTGAGAGCAAGCCCCGTCAAGATCGTAAGCTCCACCGCGCGCTTGTTAATGACCGGGAGCACGCCCGGCATGCCCAGGCAGACAGGGCAGACCGTGGAGTTGGGCGGCGAGTCCAGCGAGGGCATGGGGCAGGCGCAGAACATCTTACTGCTTGTCAGCAGTTGGGCGTGGACCTCCAGGCCTATGACGGTCTCGTACCGGACGGCCGTAGTCGTCATGGAATCGCGGCCACTCTAGCAACGGATTCGTGAAGATTGAGCGTCAGTTTTGCTGAGATTGTTGACAACAGTATTACAGGTTCTCCCTGAATAGCGAAAGCACTCGCTTCCAGGCGTCCTCGGCGGCCTCGCGATTGTACACCTCTGAGCGGGTGTCGTTGAAGAACGCGTGGTCCGTGCCGGGATACACCTTGATCTCGTGCGCCTTGCCGTGCTCCTCAAGCGCCGCTTTCAGCTCGTCCCGGACCTGACCTGTAATCCAACCGTCGTGCTCCGCGTACGCCGCGAAGACAGGGCCGTCAAGGCTCCGAACCTTATCAATCGGGTTGGGGTTCCCGCCGTAGAAAGGCGCCGCCGCCTTGATTTGCGGACTGTCGCAAGCGAGGCTGAGCGCCAGCCCGCCCCCCATGCAGAAGCCTGTGGCGCCGATGCCCCGGCCCGCCACCTCAGGGCGGGACGCGAGGTAGTCTGCGGCCTTCGTAAGCTCTGTGCTGGCCTGACCCATGTTGAGCGACATCATGAGCTTCTGCGCCTCGCCCGGCTCCTTTGTCACCTGTCCGTGGTAGAGATCAGGCGCGAGAGCCACGAAGCCCTCGCCGGCGAAGCGCCGGGCGACATCTTTGATGTGATCGTCCAGCCCCCACCACTCCTGGACAACGATGACGCCGGGAACCGGGCCGTTGCCTAGGGGAAGGGCGAGAAAGCCGTGCCCGGTGTCGCCGTTGGCGGGGAACTCAACGGACTCAGTGCGAACGTCAGCCACTGGGGGGTGCCTCCTTCGCTGAGATAACGCAGGCAATCATAGCAGCGGCAATACAAACTCGCAAACCTGCGAACGCACAACCGCTGACGTAGAGGCGCTAAGGCGAACGACACGAACGGTGGGGATTTATATTCCCGTCGCGATTGGTGGCGTGAGATGCCGGCTAGAGATTCCGGCGGGCCATCGCAGAACCAACGAGTCCGTGCCGGTCGCCCGGCCAGAGGGTGAATTGGAGTCGTCGCTATCTCAGGAAGGATTCTTCAAGAGATGCGTATCGCCCGAGTGCGTCAGCGGGCGACGCGTACCAGCGCCGGAACGAACGACTGGGCAGCGAATCGCCCTCTGGTAGTCTGGGCCGCGGCTCGCAGGTCGCTCTCCCTCTGGCGGTTCCGCCAGATCGCCAGGCGGCGCAAGATATCCCGTCGCATCTGTGGATCGATGAGCCGGTGGTGCGGGCTGCCGGAAGGCGCTTCCCAACAGAGGACATCTTGGGAAGATACGTTCAGCATCTCCGCCAGCTGGCTGGGGGTCAGCCCGTGCGCGATCCGTAGTTTCCGTAGTTCTTGCGATTCCATGTCAGTGCCTCCAACATGCATATCGCTACCCGCGACGCTTGAGAGGCATAACGCAAGTTAGGGTTTGGTTTAGGGAACACGGACGCGAGTGGTGCCGGGGGCGGGAGTCGAACCCGCACGCCCTTGCGGGCAGCGGATTTTAAGTCCGCGGCGTCTACCGTTCCGCCACCCCGGCACAGCTACCAATTCTATCAGGCACCAGGCGTCGCGTTGGTTTCGGGTGGGAGCTTCACGGCACGTCTTCTTGGGTCCAATCCGCCCTTGAAATTAGCGCCCAAAATCATTAACCGCATGCTAACCATTCCTTCACTCGTCCGCTCGTAACAGGCCGCGCCCTCCGCTCCTCATTACTTACGGAAACGTGAGCAGCGGAGGAAGGACCCGTGACGCAGATCGGCGACCTCTACATACCGCAGGACGAACGTGCCTTGCGCTCCGTGCAGCGCAGGGGCGAGGCGTTGGACCACGCAGTGCGCGACTGGTCTGCCACAGTCATTGGTGTTCTACCGAAGACCCTGCCTCTGATTGACCATGAGCTCCAGATCACTCAACTGTTCCTCGCCCAGCAGCGCCGCCTGAACGCGGAGCTCGATGCCCGAAATCCTCAGAGTACCTTGCGCACCCGGCTCGGCCGCGTGCTGCCCTTCGTCGGCGAAGGTAGCGCAGACCTTGACCTCCTCCGCGCTGTCCATCGGATCGTTTCGGCGGGCCTGGAGTCCGATATCGACCGCGCCTGTGCCCTCTACTGTGAGGGCCAGACGATCCCGCCCGTCTCCGACCCGGTGATCGACTGGCGAGTGGCTATGCGCTTCATGGCGCAGGGGTTGCACCGCATCGCCTGTCAGATCGACTTCCGCAGGGACTACACCACGTCCGCCAAGCGCTTCGAGCTCGCGCTCTTCGCCCGCGAGGCCGCCGCAGACGTGATCCAGCGCCGCCGCTCGATGCTAGCGGCCTTCCAGAAGGAAGCCGTCTAACCCCCAATCCCAACCCCCAACCGCTTACCCTTCATCCATAACCCTTAAGCCTTTACCCTCAAACCCCTTCCTTCCTCCTTCCTGCTTCCTTCGACCTCCCCTATAATCCCCCCATGCGGCGCCCACTCGTCATATCCCACGCCGCTTGCGGCGGCCACGCCCCCGAGAACACGCTCGCCGGCATATGTGAGGCGCTCCGGCTGGGCGCCGGCGCCATCGAGATCGACGTACGGACCAGCGCCGACGGCGTCCCGGTCCTGATGCACGACCTTGCGGTTGACCGCACCACGAACGGGACCGGCGAGGTCGCGAAGCTGTCGCTTCAGCAGCTGCGGGCGCTCGACGCCGGCGGCGAGCCCGTCCCAACGCTCGCGGAAGTGCTGACCCTCACTATCAGGGAGGCTCTCCTCGTGATCGAGATCAAGCAACCCGGGATTGAAGACAACATCGTGAGGGTCGTCCACGAGAGCGAGGCCCTAAACGATGTCATGGTCTGGTCGTTCTTCCCGCAGGCGCTCGCGTCGATGCGGCAGGTCGAACCGCGGATTCCCGGCGGACTGCTTGTCTCGTCCGAAATGCTTCCCCGCTGGCCGCAGATGCGAGAGTCGGCGCTTCGCCACGGCCTTCAAGCGGTGAGCGTCTTCTACACAGGGATCAACGAACAGCTCGTCGTGGATTGTCAGCGCAGCGGCCTCGCGCTCTACGCCTGGACCGCCGACAGCAAGCGTGACATCGCGCGCCTTATCGAGCTGGGCGTAGACGGCATCTGCACGAACTTCCCCGACAAGGCGATCGCACTGCTGCGCTGATATAATGGTATTCGATGTGGGCCTCGCCTGCGTCAGGTAGGGGCGTAGCTCAGTTGGTAGAGCAGCGGCCTCCAAATCCGCCGGTCGGGGGTTCGAGTCCCTCCGCCCCTGCCAGCCTTCACGCAGTACCGGTGTTTGGCGCGGGCGTACCCGCCGCAGGCGGGAAGTGCGTCCGAATCTGACCGCTCTGGGTTCCTCCGCGGCGCCTGCGCCGAGTAAGTCTAGATCAGGAGCGCGGGCACCACGAACGAGATCGCGAAGACCGCCAGCGCCGCCGTCATCGCCGTGAGCGTCGCCGATTGCCTGTCCAGCTCCAGCGCATACTCTGTCGCAGGCACCATTGCCGCGACTGCCCAGATCAACAGCGCGATCACGATCAGCGGCACTAACCACGGCAGCAGGATCCCGACTATAAGCAGCACCCTCGGCGCGTGCGCGAGCGCCAGCCCATTGAACAAGAGCTGTTTGCTCTCCGGCGACCTGTTTCCGGCGACGAGAGCCGCGCCCACCCAGTAGGTCAGGTACGCGCCTGCCAGCCAACCGAGCAGTCCGGCCACGGTGTATATCACGATCGCCACCGGACCTGCCCAGAACGCCCCTATGCCGGAAGCCACCGCCACTGCCGCGACGATTACCCGCGCCTGACTGGACGCGATCGGGTCTCCCTTGATCTCCTCGAATATCTGCCACTTCAGCGTCGCTGCGCCCCTGATGCGCTCGGGCAACGTGTCCCACCCCGGCCAGCGCCGTATCGATTCAATGATGCCCGGGCGCGGCGTTGCTGCCGCCTGCGTAGGGGCCGCTTTCGTTAGTGGAGGTGTCTTTGGCAGCGCGACCTTAGCCGTCACCACGGGCTGTGCCATCGCTGGTTCTTGCGTCGCCGCCGGCTGTGGAGCCGTAACCGGCTGGACTGGTGCGGCGGGTACTACTCGCGTGGTTGTTGTCTGAACCGGCGCGGCTGGCCGCGCTGCGCTCGGAGGGGCGTTCTCGATCGGGATCGGTACCCCGCGGTGTATCGTCACAAGACTCGGATCGAGCCCGTTGCTCTCCTCAAACCGCATGAAGGACTGGGCAGACTCCATGTCCATGAACGACGATAAGTAGACCGTGCCTGGGCGCGATGGGTCGTTAATGACAACCAGCACCTCCGCGCCCTCGTCCGTCCCGGCCCTCGTTCCGTTGCGGAGCGGCCGGAACAAGAGCGATTTCGCACCACCGTGGGGGAACTCCTGTCGCACGAACGCCGCCGCCGCTTCCTCATCCTCTACCGCGAACAGCCGGAACGACATCCCGCCGCTCATGGGCAAGAACAGAAGCAGGGCGTCTTCCGCCGCCAGCGACGGAGCCGCTGCGACCGGCCGCGTATCGGCCGACGTCTCTTCTTCTTCTTCGCGACGCGCCTTCCGCGAGAGCAAACGCGTTAGCATGCTTACCTCCGGGAACCTCGTTCCTCAAGTGACTCCGGCACTGGTGGCAGCCCGCTCTTCCGCGCCCCCGCTGAATCGCCGCCGGCGCGGGCGTTGCCGAAAAACGAACGCGCTTGAAGGTTGTGACGGGCGCAGGGTGGTTGCTGTTACACCCTGGCGTCTCTATTCGACCCTTCGGCGCGAACTATGTGTGGTTGACAGGCGAATTCCGCGCCGCAATATCGAGGCGCGGGAAGCGGCGCTACCAGCTCGTGCGCCTGCCCCAAGGCCATCCGGTACAAGGGGAAGCCCACCGGCTGAACTCCGGTGGGCTCCGTTCTACCCCTCGTTTTAGTTCGGTCTATTTGCCGACGCCTGAGTCGACGCCGGCCGTCGCTGGAGAAGATGCGCCCTTGTCGGGCGTCCGGCTGATCAGGCTGTGCCAGTCCCCGACCTGGTTCTTGCCGCTGGACTTCGCCCAGTTCAGAGCCATGTCCGAACGATATACAAGCTCCTGTGCGGTCGCAGCCATCTCCGGAAAAGCGGCGACGCCCAGGCTTATGGTCACGCTTTCGCCAGTTTTGCTGTCGACAACCGCGTCCAGCAGCCGCTGGGCCATCGCCCCGGTCCTCTTGTGATCGTAACCCGGCAGGAGGACGGAGAACTCGTCGCCGCCGTAGCGGTACCCGTTGTCCTGGCCGGCAACCTCTGCAATCGTGGATGCCAGCTCCCGCAGGACCTCGTCGCCCTTCAGGTGGCCGAGCGTGTCGTTGACCTGTTTGAAGTTATCCACGTCCAGCATGATCAACCCGACAGGCTCGCCGCTGTCGCCAGACTCTTCAACGATCTCCCGGACTTTCTGGTGGAACTTGCGGTGGTTTAGCAGTCCCGTTAGCGAGTCGCTGGCCGCCTGCGTTCGCGCCTCCAGCAACTGACGGTTGCGCTCGCGCAGCTCTTCGTTGGAGAGGCGCAGCTCTTCTGTACGTTCTTGCACGGTCCCCATCATGTGGTTCATCGCTTCGCCCACTCTCAACAGCTCGCGGGGGCCCGTTGCGGGCGCGCGCACGGACATATCGCCGGTTGACGCCGTCATCGCCGTTGCCTCGAGGGACGATAGCGGGCGAACGATTGAACGCGCAATCAGAGCCGAGACCACGACACCGAGCGTCACGCCGACCAGGCCGGATGAGACGAGCAGCCAAAATGCCAGATCACCGGAGCGCTGGACGTCTGCCTGGACGGCGGCGACCTCGGCCAGCTCATCCGCGGCCGCAGCGCTGAGATCGTCCCGAAACTGCTGGTATGGCACAACCATGGCATCCAGGGTCGCCAGCGCGCCCGCCACATCGCCGCTTGCCCTCAAGGTGACAACATCGGTCAAGCGGACGCGAAGACCATCGCCGACAACATCGATCGCCTGCAACCTTGCGAGGTCCTCCGTGTCGCCGGCGCTCTCTGCCCGCGCGCGGACGGTGTCCAGCTTCTGGCTGGCGCCGTCCGCGCTGGACATGATTGACGGTATCCACACTGGGTCGCCGTCGAAGGCGAACCGCTGCAGCGCCAGCCCTGCAGTGCCCACATGGGACTCAGCCCCCTGCAAGAGAAGCGCCGTGTCGGCCTTCTCCTCCATTTTCGCCGTATCGGCCTGGTACTCGCGCACCATCCAGGCAGACCCGACAACAACGGCGATCAGGACCAACACTAGCAGTGCGAATCCAGCAACGAGCCCTCGGCGTACCGAGCGCAACGGGTTGGCGGTCCGCAACCACCCAGGTCCACTGGCGCCCTTCGATGTAGGCTTACTCATGTCCGCCTCCAGATAGGCAAACCGGCAATCGCCACGATTCGCCTGATAATCTGGAAGTCATGACGGGAATGATTCGGAAATCGTTACACACGGCGTGCACCTAACCAGGATGGCCCCTCGCCTGTTATCATGTGAATGGATGACACTCTCGGCCTCATTCGGTCCTTCTGCGTTGGAGTCCTCCATCCCTGCGGCTTGGTGACCTGAAACGTTGTTGAGCGATAAGATCCGCGCCCTCAAGCTCCCTCGCCCGCTCACAGTCGAAAGCGGGACGAGCGTCAGGGAGGTTATTCAAAAGGTCCAGCGCCAGGGCGCCGGCTGCGTCCTCGTCTCGAAGGACAATCGCCCCATAGGCATCATGACTGAACGTGACGTCCTCATGAAGGTCGTCGCTCGCGACGTCGAGTACGACGAGCCGGTCGATACCTTTATGACGCCCGACCCACGGACGCTGACTCCCGACGACACGATCGGCGATGCCATCAGCCTGATGAACAATGAGGGATTTCGCAACATACCGATCATCAACCCCTCAAGCGGCGAAGCCATCGCCATGTTCAGCATCCAGGACGTGATCGATTATCTGGCGGAGGCCTACCCACAAAAGGTGCTGAATCTGCCGCCCAAGCCTCACCAGCTGCTAAGGACGCCAGAGGGAGCATGAGCACGAGAGACGGAAACGCGGCCACTAAGGAAGCGGAAGTCCAGGAACTCGACCGCGTAACGATCCGCTTCGCCGGCGACTCCGGAGACGGCTCGCAGGTCGCGGGGCTCCAGTTCACGAATACAGCTGCTCTCATCGGCAACGACATCAGCACCGTGCCCGACTTCCCCGCCGAGATACGCGCGCCGGCGGGGTCGCTGCCGGGTGTAAGCTCCTTCCAGGTTAGCTTCTCCAGTTACGACATCCACACACCCGGAGACGCGCCCGATGTCCTCGTGGCGATGAATCCGGCGGCTCTCAAGACCAACCTGCCGGACCTGCCCAAGGGCGGCGCCGTCATCGTCAACACGGACGAGTTCACGGAAGTCAACCTCCGGAAGGCCGCCTACGAGGCGAACCCTCTGACAGACGGCACCTTGTCCGGCTACCGAGTAATCGAGGTAGCGATAACGAGCATGAACGCCCGCGCGCTCAAGGACAGCGGGCTCAACACGAAGCAGATCGAC
>CAYZLC010000008.1:1062-19480 GCA_964479365.1 uncultured Dehalococcoidia bacterium | reverse complement strand
CGTGAGGTGCGAGAAGCGATCGACTTGACGAAGTCCAACCAGCGCATGACCCTCGCAATCGCCTTTAACTACGGTGGCCGCGCCGAGATTGTAGATGCCGTGCGCCGCATCGTCGAGGAAGGTGTTCCCGCGGACAAGATTGACGAAGGATCGTTCGCCAAGCGCCTGCTTACGAATGGACTACCGGACCCCGACCTCATCATCCGCACCGCGGGTGAGATGCGGCTGTCGAATTTCCTCCTCTGGCAGGGGGCGTATGCGGAGTTTTGCTTCACGCCCGTGCTCTGGCCTGACTTTGATATTCAGCACATCGACGAAGCCCTCGCCAACTATAGCCATCGTACCCGCCGTTTCGGTGGCCTCCTCCCGCACGAGTTGGATCCAGCGGCTGCGAATGGCCATAAGAACGGCCGGAGCAACGGCCACCGCGCCTAGCGCGCTAGATGCTCATTCAGCGCGTCCTCACCGCCGCTGTTGGTATCCCCATCATCGTGGCGGTCACCTTCCTGGGCGGCGTGTTATTCGCTGTCGTCGCCGCCATTATCCTCATGCTGGGCGTTCTGGAGTTCTATGCCGCCACAGACCCGGAGACTGCCGCGACGAGCCCCTCTCATCCACGTTTGCGCCGGGCGGCCCCATCCATGTTCGGCCAGAGACTTCCCGGCTTCGCCGGCTGCGCAGCCGTCGCGCTGCTGGTCGCCGCCGCCTACGAGGGCCTCGATGAGCTTACCGGCGCCCTCGCTCTTGCGATCGCAACAGTGTTCCTCCTGCTCATTCTTCAGGGCAATCCGAAGACAGGTCTGCGCGACTGGCTCTGGGCCATCAGCGGCGTCGCCTACGTCGGCTTTCTGGGCGCCCATCTCGTGCTCCTGCGCGATCTTGATGACGATGGGGACTGGGTCTTCGTAGCGGTCTTCTCCACGTTCGCGGCCGATACGGGCGCCTACTTCGTTGGCCGCCTAATTGGCCGCCGCCAAATCGCGCCCGCTATTAGTCCCGGCAAGACGCTGGAGGGCTCGATCGCATGTGTCGTCGTGGGTTTCCCTGCCGTCTTTCTAGTGACCTGGGTGACGGGTCTTGATGTCGATGAGCTCGAACTCGTTCCCCTTGCTCTCTCGCTGCCCCTCGTCGCGATTGTCGGCGACCTCGCCGAATCGCTCATCAAGCGCGGCACCGGCATCAAGGACTCCAGCGAGTTAGTCCCGGGCCACGGCGGCTTCCTCGATCGTCTCGACAGCATCTTATTCACCGTACCGCTCGTTTTCTATTACGTGATCTGGGTAATCGCGTGACCATCCGACACTTCCGCGAGACTCCGAGGCGGAAAAGGGGCGTTGCTATACTACACTTGATATGGACGCTATGAGAGCAATGGGCAACTGGCAAAAGGCAATTCGCATGTATCTCGTCATACTCGCGCCGATTTTCCGATTGCCAATTCCTGAAGTCCCGCTTTCCCTCGCCCTATGAAGCCCATTCGCCTTGCCGTCCTAGGTTCCACCGGCTCAATCGGACGCCAGACACTGGAAGTCGTCCGCTCGCTGCCGGGGCGTTTCAACGTAATCACTCTCGCCGCTGGCGGCAATGTCACGCTCCTCGAGGAGCAGGTGCGGGAGTTCCGCCCGCGATATGTCTGCGCCGGCCGCGAGGCGGACTATTTGATGGATCGGATCGGTACCCGCGGTCACCCGGCACGTTGGGCGGAGATGGAGGAGATGGCCGCACACCCGGACGTAGACCTCGTCGTCGTCGCTACGGTCGGGTCTGCTGGGCTGGGGCCCACGCTCGCGGCCGTCCGTGCGGGCAAGGCGGTCGCCCTTGCGAATAAGGAAGTCCTGGTCATGGCCGGCCACATCATCACGGCCGAGGCCCGGCGCTCCGCCGCTGAACTACGCCCCATCGACTCTGAACACTCCGCCATCTGGCAGTGCCTCTGGGGCGAAGACCGCGATTCCATCGAGCGCATCATCATCACCGCCTCGGGTGGTCCTTTCCGTGACACTCCTCTCCAGGAGCTCGCGCGAGTAACGGCACAGGAGGCTCTGAGGCATCCGAACTGGCAAATGGGCCAAAAGATCACTGTGGACAGCGCCACGCTCCTCAATAAGGGCCTGGAGTGCATCGAGGCGCGCTGGTTGTTCGACGTTCCGCTCGAGCGCATCGATGTCATCCTTCACCGCGAAAGCATCGTACATTCGTTAGTGGAGTTCTGCGACGGCTCACTGAAGGCGCAACTGGGCATACCCGATATGCGTCTACCTATTCAGTGTGCCCTGACTTACCCCGGGCGGCTCCCCGGCGTATCAGTGCCCAGACTGGACTTGAAGCTCATCGGGACTTTGACTTTCGGCAAACCGGACACGAAGCAGTACCCCTGCCTGGTGCTGGCGCTGGAGGCAGGTCGGCGCGGCGGATCCTGCCCTGCCGTCCTCGCCGCTGCCGATGAGATCGCCGTTCAGCACTTCCTCGCCGGCCACATCCGCTTTCCTGACATCGCTCACATCGTCTCCGACGCACTCAACTCCCACCGTCCGCTCGCCAATCCCAGCCTGGACGAGGTCTTACACGCCGACGCCTGGGCGCGGAGCTACACCGAAGACTGGGTGAAGGCGAAGGCATGATGAAGGAAGAAGGAAGCAGGGATCGTGACGGTTTTGCTACTTCTCTCCTGCTTCTTCCTTCTTCCCTGAGTGGGGCGGCGTAGGGTCGGACCATGACGATCCTCTACTCGGTCCTGCCCTTCCTGGGCATGCTCGTGGCGCTTATCGTCGTGCACGAGCTGGGACATTACTTCACCGCCAAGGCCTTCGGCGTGAAGGTGCTCGAAGCAGGCCTCGGCTATCCGCCGCGCGCCTGGGGCTTCACGTGGCGCGGCACGATCTACTCCGTCAATTGGCTCCCTCTCGGCGGCTTCGTCCGTCTCCTCGGCGAAGAAGACCCATCAGACCCTGAGAGCCTCGCCGCTCAGCCCGCCTGGAAGCGCCTCATCGTGCTCTTCGCGGGCTCCGGCATGAACATACTGCTGCCGGTGCTGCTCTTCGCCATCGCCTTCATGATCCCGCGCCAGGTCCCAATCGGACTGGCGCAAGTAGGCGCCGTCATGCCGGGAAGTCCGGCAGCGGAGGCAGGGTTGCAGTCAGGGGACGTGATCCAGGAGTTGAACGGCCAAATCGTTCGTAACACGGGCGACGCGGGGCGCATCATTCGCCTCAACCAGGGAGAAACCGTTGACTTCAAGATCAAACGCAATGATCCGGAGCAGGGAACCATCGTCCTGGACGTCCCGGTGTACGCGCGCTGGGACGCGCCCACGATCAAGCATATCGTGCAGCCGGGTGAGGACGTGGATAGTGTCGCCGATATGCTGGGCGTCTCTCCTGACCTGGTCCGCTCCGCTGCGGGGATTAAGACGCTTCCTGAAGAAGGCAGTGAGCTCACAATCGAAACAGCCGATGGTCCGCTCACATACAAGGTCAGGCGCGGAGACACCGTGTCGACGATCACACGCCGACTCGATGTGGATGCCGAGGCGGTCCGCGCCGCGGCCGGATTGCCTGATCCCGATGTGCTGGAGCCGGGGGAGGAGATCGCTATCGGCCAGGGTCCGACCGGCATTCAGATCGCTTCAATTTACGCTTTCACTGACGAGGAATCGTTCCCTCCCTGGACGGCCTTGAGAAAAGGCTGGACCTCTACCCGGGAAGCGCTTATCCTCGCCCGCAATCAGTTGCTCGCTTTCTTCCACGGTGGCTCCGGTCCGGATGTCGCCGGTCCGATAGGCATCGCCCAGGCGACAGGTCAGGTCGTAGAGCAATCCGGCTGGCAGACGCTGCTCGACTTCGCCGCCCTCCTGTCGATTAACCTCGCCATCATCAACATGCTGCCTCTTCCGATGCTCGACGGTGGCCGTATCGCATTCGTACTGCTGGAGGTCATTCGCGGTGGCAGACGCATCGCCCCTGAGAAAGAAGCGATAGTCCACCTCGTAGGGCTAGCGCTGATCATCACCATGGCCGTCGTGGTCACGTACTTCGACATCCTCCGCATCATCGGCGGCGGCTCGCTGTTTGAGTGAAATAGTCCACAGAGGACACAGAGAACTCCCCTCTGTGCCTTTCGTGCGCTGATTCGGGCGCTTGCTGCATGGCGCTTGCTCCCACACAATAGGATCTGATGACTGACGAACCCTTCCCGCTCGCCGCCCGCCGCAAGACCCGGCCCGTCCACGTCGGCGATGTGCAGGTCGGCGGCGACGCACCTATCGTTGTCCAGACGATGACGAATACCGACACCGCCGATGCCAAAGCCACCGTCGAGCAGATCGCCCGCCTCGCCGACGACGGCGCCGAGATCGTGCGCGTCGCTGTCCCTGACCGCCGTGCCGCCGAAGCGCTGCCGGATATCATCCCGCACACGCCTGTCCCACTCATCGCCGACATCCACTTCGATCACCGCCTCGCCCTCACCTCCATCGAGGCTGGTATCCACGGCCTGCGGCTGAATCCAGGTAACATCCGAGACGCGACCAAAGTCCGCCACGTCGTTCAGGCAGCGAAGGAGCGCGGCATCTCGATCCGAATCGGCGTGAACGAGGGTTCTCTGCCGCCCATCCCGGCGCTCGCTGATGGCGAACTGCCGCCGTCCAAGACCCAGCGCATGGTGGACGCCGCCCTCTGGGAGAAGGGCATCCTGGAGGAGATGGGCTTCGAGGACATCAAGCTCTCTCTGAAGGCGTTCGATGTTCCCACGATGGTCACCGCGTACCGCGAGATCGCGAAACGCGTGCCGTACCCGCTGCACCTGGGCGTCACGGAGGCCGGTACGCCCGGCTCCGGCACCGTTCGCTCCGCCGTGGGCATCGGCGTCCTGCTGTCCGAGGGCATCGGTGACACCATCCGCGTGTCGCTCGCGGCAGACCCGGTCGAAGAACTGCCGGTCTGCTGGGACATCCTCAAGTCGCTGAACCTGCGCCAGCGCGGTGCGACGATCGTTGCCTGCCCCACCTGCGGCCGCATCGAGGTGGATCTCATCCCGCTGGCGAACCAGGTCGAGGAACACTTCAAGGCGCTTGGGAAGCCCATTACGGTCGCCGTCATGGGCTGCGTCGTCAACGGCCCGGGTGAGTCCCGCGACGCCGACATCGGCCTCGCCGCCGGCAAAGGCAAAGGCGCCATCTTCCGCAAGGGCGAAGTCGTCCGCATAGTGCCGGAGTCGGAGTTCATGTCCGCGCTGGTGGAAGAAGGGCAGAAGGTGATCGCGGAGCGGTTCGGGGAGGACGCCCAAGGGCCGTCAGACGGCGCCGATGAGCTGATCGCACTCACGCCTTCTGCGAAGCGCCGCACGCTGCCAGGGCGGGCGGCACGGCGAGGGTAAGCGTCTTCGGGGCCAACTTCCAACTCTCAACTATCATAGCCCCGTGACCACCGAGGCCCGCCTCGCCTTCGTCTTCTTCTTCTTCGCCGTCTGGTGCTTCCTCGGCCTTTCCGCCTGGGCCCTTGCCGCCGTCATTGCGCGGGGGCGCGGGGCGCTGCCGGCGCTGCCGCTGGCGCTCGCCGCCGCCTGCGCGGCCGGTGTCGCGGTGCCGTTGCTGGGCGCGCGGGACGCGATCGGATTCTTCGTCAGCCTCGCGACCGCGCTCCTCGCGAGCGCTATCGCCTCCGTCGCCGGCATCGCCCTGGCACGCAAACTCGCAACGGATGGTCTGTCAACGGATTCGGCCCGACCGGAGGTCTTACGCGCCCAATCCTCCCAACCCGAGTCAGACGCCGAATCGGATTAACGGAAGCGCGCGCGATACGCGATCGGTTAATCCGTTCCTATCCGTTGACAGTTCGACTCCGCTAAACTCGACGGCGTGACTGCCGAAGCACTCCCCACTCCCATCCACGCTCTCTCCACCATGTGGTCGCAAGGTCGCTTTCGTGACGATGGCCGCGATAATGACGACATGCTCGCATTCGCAGAAGCAGCAGCCCAACTTGGCTTTCCCGCTATCGAGATCAACTACGTCATCCCGCCTGAAGGTGTGGAGACGCTCCTTTCGAACAACCACGTCGAAATCGTCTCGCTCCACTCACCAACGCCACGCATTAAGACGCAAGGCGGCAAGCTTTCTGATGCGCTAAATCTCGCCTCCCCGGACGAAGGCGAGCGCGCGCTCGCCATTGAGCGCGCGCGTGCGACGGTAGACCAAGCGGCGCGCTGCGGCGCGCGCCTCATGGTGGTCCACCTTGGCGGCATCGGCTCGGCGATCTTCGAGGAAGAGCGCGAGCTCCGTCGCCTGTACGATCGGGGGGAACGCGACGGCGACCACGTCAAAGGACTTCGACGCCGCGCGGTCGAGCGGCGTCGCGAAGCCGCCCCGCGTTACCTCCCCCATGCCCGCCGCTCGCTCGCCGAGATCGCTGAGTACGCGGAGGCTCACGGCGTTGCCGTGGGACTCGAGAACCGCTACCACTACCACGAATTCCCCGGCATCGACGAGATGCTGGATATGCTGCGCGGCTACCCGCACGAAGTCGCTGGCTTCTGGCTGGATATCGGTCACGCTGAGGTGCTCGACCGTCTTGGCCTCGAGTACCACCATCGCTGGCTCAACGAGCTCGCCTCGAACTGTATCGGTGCCCATGTCCACGACATCGACGGCCTCGCGGACCACCGCGCCCCGGGTCACGGCACGGCCGACTGGCCGCATTATGCGGCCATGCTGCCGCCTCATATCCCACGCGTCTTCGAGATCAACCAGAGGATGCCTGAGGACCATGTGGCGGCTGCCATCCCGTTCCTGCGCGAGCGCGGCGTGCTGCCCGCTCTTACTTGATCAACGCCTTTACAACCCTTCGACCCCCTGCTACCATCCGCCTAACCATGGACACCCAGCGTTCCGCCGCGAAGATGGTATATGCGGGGCCGATGTGTTTCGGACACCACGGATTGCTTATTACGTTCGCCCGCTGGGTCTGGGTATCGCGCATGATCTAACGAACCACCGGAAGCAATAACTCAGGCCCGCCAAATCGGCGGGCCTGATGATTTATACCGATCGCAGCTGCAGGGCTCAGCCCTGCGCGGAAAGGAGATGACAATGTTGGAGGGCAAGCTGGTCCGCCTCCGCGCGTTGGAGCCTTCCGACGTGGAGCTCGCTTATACCTGGGTTAACGACCGGGAAGTCACGGCCTATCTCATGCTTCGCTACCCGATGTCTCGCGGGCAGGAGGAGAAGTACTTGTCCGAGGCTTCCTCGGAGGGAAGCAGCTTCCCGGACGTGCGATTGGCCATCGAGACCAGGGATGGAGTCCACATCGGTATGTGCGGCCCTCACCGCGCGCGCCCGGAGGACCGTGGCGCAGAGCTGGGCATTATGATCGGGGACAAGTCCTTCTGGTCGAACGGCTACGGTACCGATACTATGCAGACGCTTGTGCGCTTTGCCTTCGAGCAGATGAACCTGCACAAGGTCGCGCTCGGCGTGTTCGAGTTCAACGAGCGTGCTCAAGCCTGCTATCGCAAGTGCGGGTTCGTCGAGGAAGGCCGTTTCCGGGAGGAGTACTTCCAGGACGGCCGCTACTGGGACGTGATCCGCATGTCGATCCTGCGGGGCGAATGGGAGGTGCTGAGCAGCGAGGCCCAGGCGGCGGTCATACACGTAGGGACGCCCCGATGCATCGCGGGGCGCCCTGCGGGGCTCGTTCCGCCATGCTCTTGACGCCTGCCTGCTTGCGTGCGACGGTATGCGCCGGAGGTGTCCCATGAACGACATCGCGCTGCTAGACGCAACGGCCCAGGCGGAACTTATACGAAAGAAGCAGGTGAAGCCGATCGAGCTTGTCGAGGCGACGATCGAGCGGATCGAGCGTGTCAACCCGCGGATTAACGCTGTCGTCACGCCGATGTACGATATCGCCCGCAAGACGGCGGAGGGCCCACTGCCCGACGGCCCCTTTACGGGTGTGCCGTTCCTCTTGAAAGACCTGGGGCCGATGTTTGCGGGGGTTCGCCAGACCTCGGGCACGGCCATGCTGAAGAGCATGATCGCGCCGATCGACAGCGAGCTGACGAAACGCTACAAAGCGGCAGGTCTTATCGTCACGGGCAAGACGAACACGCCCGAGTTCGGCCTCGTGCCCACGACCGAGCCGAGGCTCTTCGGGCCGAGCCGCAACCCTTGGGACACGGAGCGGACGACAGGCGGGTCGAGCGGTGGTTCTGCGGCCGCAGTAGCCGCCGGCATCGTACCCATGGCGCACGCGAACGACGGCGGCGGCTCTATACGCATTCCTGCCTCCTGTTGCGGGCTTTTCGGGCTGAAGCCGACCCGCGCCCGCGTGCCGCTGGGTCCTCTTTTCGGCGACCAGATGAACGGGCTGACTGTAGATCACGCAGTCACTCGCTCTGTCCGCGACAGTGCCGCGCTGCTCGACGCGACGGCGGGGCCGGACCTGGGCGATCCGTACTGGGCGCCTCCACCCGAGCGCCCGTTCCTGCAGGAAGTAGGCGCGGACCCCCGCCGCTTGCGCATCGCCTTCAGCCAGACGAAGCTCTACGGCGGAGCGCTCCATCCGGACTGCGTTGATGCCGTGCGAGATGCCGTGGCGCTGTGCGAGGACCTGGGGCACGAGGTCACCGAGGCCGCACCCACACTCAACGGCGACCAGATCATCGACGCGTTCACGAAGATGTGGGAGGCCGGTGTCGCCAACGGCATCGACACCGTCGCCCAGGTTACGGGGCGCCTGCCGGGGGACGACGAGATCGAACCGTTAACGCGCACGCTCTACGAGGCCGGCAAGCAGATAGGCGCGTCCGAGTATCTGATCGCGGTCAGTCAAATGCAGCTCATGGCGCGCCAGGTGGCCGCGTTCCACCAGCAGTACGACCTCTGGCTCACACCGACGCTCGGCGAGCCGCCGCTACCGCTCGGCAGCTTCGAGCCAACGCCGGACAACCCGCGTGCCGGTTTCGAACGCGCGGCCGATTTCGTGCCCTTCACACCGCTACAGAACGCCACCGGCCAGCCCGGCATGTCGATCCCGCTCTTCTGGGACACCGAAGGCCTGCCCATCGGCGTTCACTTTGCTGCCCGATTCGGCGAAGAGGCCATGTTGTTCCGCCTCGCGGCTCAGCTTGAAGAAGCGCGGCCCTGGGCCGGCCGGCGGCCGCCCGTGTCGGCCGTGTAACGCGCCCTACGACATCAAACCGCCGGCCAGGCTGCCGATGGCCGTTATCCGCCTTCCCATTGTCATCCAGTCCACGAACCCATTGGTGCAATAGCCCACCGAGATGCCCGTCTCGGGGTCGCCCCAGGCTATCTGCCCACCGGCGCCGCCGTGCCCGAACGCCTGCGCCGAGCACGTTCGCCCGAACCCACGCATGAAGGCCTTCCCGTCGTCTCCCGCCACCACGATGCTGAGGCCGCGGTTCGCGGGTATCTTCCAGATCGGATCGACGTGGCGCTCCTCCGTCCTGACCTGCGTTCCGAATTGGATGGTTTCGGGCTTGAGGACGCGCTTGCCGTCCACCGTCTCACCTCCGTTGACGAGCGGCTGGTATAACAGCGCTAGCTCCGCCGCACTCGCAATCCCGCCCGCGCCTGGTATGCCGGACCGCCGCCCGGTCCCATCGTTGAAGCGCAAGACGGCCTCCGGCGTCACCTCGCCCCAGCCGCCCGGCGGCTCCACCGGCTCTCCCACCCAGCGCACCTCCGCCACCCGTGAGTCGTGCTCCTCCGGCAAGCCGACGAACAGCTCATCGAGCCCCATCGGCCCTGTCACTCGCTGACGAATGAAGTCGCGGAAGTCTGTGCCGGTACGACGGTAGATGATCTCTGACAGCACCCAGTGAGCAGAAGTCGGGTGGTACTCGTAGCGGCTGTCCGGCTCCCAGTTCAGGCGCCAGCGCTGGAATGCCTCTAACAACGCCACGCGGTCCCCCCAGCATTCCCGGCGGAATGGCGCGTATGGGAAGCCACCCGTGTGCAGCAGAACCTGCTCGACCGTCACGACATCTTTGCCGTTCGTCGCGAATTCCGGGATGATGTCCGCCACCCGTTCCTCCAGCTTCAGCAGCCCTTCCTCGAACAGCAGCCACACCGCTGCCGCGACGATCGCCTTCGTGGAAGAGAAGATGCTGAACAGTGTCTCGTCCGTCGCCAACTTCTCGACCCCGCCCTGCACGGCTGATCCGAACGTTCGGACGCCCGCGAGTTTCCCCATCCGCGCGATGGCAACTTGCGCGCTCGGAAGGACACCTTCGTCCACGTCGCGCTTCGCCCGTGCGAACACCGCCTCGAGCTTCTCGCTGTCTATCCCCACTTCTTCCGGCTTGGAAGCAATCAGTTGTGGACTTAGCATGGCGCTCCTCCGTTCTCCTTTGGATGGCGCCTATTATAGCCGTCGGCGCCCAAAATGGCGGTGCGCCCCTTAGGCCTCCACGGCGGCCGCTACAGGACCAAGTGCAGGTCCCCGAACTCATGCCAGAGGTACCCGGATTCCAGTGCCGCAGCGTACGTCTTTCGCAGGTGCTCCCGGCTCACGATCGCCTCCAGCATCGCCAGATGGCTAGCCATCGGCTCATGGAAGCCCGTCAGCAGTCCGTCAACGAACTGCGCGCCACGATCCGGCGTGATCACCAGCTCCGTCCAGCCCTGCGACGCGATTAGATCGCCGTCCTGGGCGACGGAGCTCTCTAGGGCCCGTACGACGGTCGTTCCGACCGCGATTACGCGGCCGCCGGCCGCCTTCGTCGCGAGCACCGCGTCCACTGTCTCCTGCGATACTTCGTACCACTCTTCGTACGGCGGCTCGTCCTTCTCCAGACTTGAGACGCCAGTGTGCAGCACAATCTCGGCGATACCGACGGCCTTCAGTCGCAGCGCATTCATAACCGCTGCGCTGAACGCTCTCCCCGCCGACGGCATCTCTGCCGATCCTGGACGGCTCGCGTACACCGTCTGGTACGCCTCGAGCGGCCATTCCTGCGTGACGTACGGATACGCAATCGGCTTTCCCCAGCGGTGGAGGTACATTAGCGTCGGCAAGGGCAGCTCCAGTCGCGCCAGCCAGAGGCGCCATGAACTCCTATAGGGCTGGACGAAGGTGGCCGTCCCACCGCCTGGGAGCGCCACGCGCTCACCTTCGTCGACGCTTGTCTTCCGCGCCTCCACGATCCAGATGGGGCCGTCCATTTGGGTGGAGAGGTGCAGGGCCATTTCGCTCCCGTCCGATCGTGTCGCCGTCAAGGCCGCCGGCAGGGTGGCCGAGGCGTTTACGACCAAGAGGTCGCCGGAGCGCAAAAAGCGGGGTAGCTCGTCGAACAGCGCGTGGACGATGCCGTCATTCTCGCGATAACTGACGAGCAGCCGGACCTGGTCCCGCGCCAGTCCCCTAGCTTCCGGCGGCTCCCGCGCTTCCAGCTCCTTCGGTAGTACGAAATCAAGCGTCTCGTGCACCATCACCATCGTTGTTACCTCACGGCCGCGGGCATCGCCTGCGCCTGGTACCGCCCGAAGGAGGCGGCCTCCTCCTCGACGAGGTGAACGAATGCGGGCGCGGACCGGTGCGGCCCGGGCAGGCCCGAGAGATCGACCCCCGGCTCCGCCTGCCGGTGCATCTCCGTATTCATATCGCCTGGATCCACGACGTAGACCCGGACGCCGCTGCCTTCGAGCTCGGTAGCCAGCACGCGCGACAGGTGCTCAAGCGCCGCCTTGCTCGCCCCGTAGCCGCCCCAGCCCGGATACGCCTCTACCCCCGCGTCTGACGTGACGTTGATGATTACGCCGGAGGCCCTCGCGCGCATCTGTGGCAGAACTAGTTGGGTGAGGTGAAGGGGTGCTGTCACGTTCACCCGTAGGATTCGCTCCATATCCCGCCACGAGAGCGATTCCAGTTCCGGCATCGGGCTTGGTCCTAGTTCCGAGGCGTTGTTCACGAGCACATCGATCCGCCCGAAGCGATCGAATGCGGCCTCGACCAGCCGCTCGGCGTCCTCCGCAACGTCTAGCGCAAGGCTGACCAACTCGGTCTTGTCCCGCAGCTCCTCCGCTGCCTGCTGGAGCGTTTCGGCCCCACGCGCCGCTATCACGAGCCGCGCTCCTCGGTCCGCGTACAGCCTCGCGATCTGGAGCCCGAGCCCTTTCGATGCTCCTGTGATCAGTGCTACGCTCTCTGCAAGCTTCATATCATCCTCCTGTCCACCCCCAACGTACGAAAGACCGCCGCCCGTCACATCGGGCGGCGGTCTCGTCCGCCGTGGTCAATCAGTCCTACGACTGTGGACTTACTCCAGCTCCACCAGCTTCTCTCGTACGGCGTAGAGCGCTGCCTGTGTCCGGTCTGCCAAATGCAGCTTCTGGAGAATGCTGCTGACGTGGGTCTTCACGGTCTTCTCTGCCACACTCAGCTCCAATGCTATCTCCTTATTCGAGCGGCCACGAGATATGAGGCGCAGCACATCCATTTCGCGCTCTGTTAGCGCCTGGGAGCCCGCCGGCCTGTCCGGGTGTGCGAACTCGCGCATCAGCTTGGCGGCCACCGCCGGGTGGAGTAGTGCCTCACCCCGGCTGACCGTTCGGATCGCCTCGCCCAGCTCCTGTGGCCGCACGTCCTTCAGCAGGTAACCAGCCGCCCCCGCTCTTACGGCCGCGAAGACCTTCTCGTCGTCGGCGAAGCTCGTGAGCACGATCACCTTGGTCGAAGGGAGCAGCTCGTGGATCCGGCGGATCGCCTCTATTCCGCCCAATCGCGGCATCACGAGGTCGATCACGACTACGTCCGGGGCGAGCGCTTCGACAAGGGAGACCGCCTCTTCACCGTCGCCCGCCTCGCCGACAACCTCGACGTCTTCCTGGACTTCGAGGAACGTGCGCAGGCCCTGGCGCACGACCGCATGGTCGTCCGCTATTAGGACGCGGATCTTCTCACTCAAGCGGGACCTCCAGCTCGACGCGAGTTCCCTGCGGATCCGATTCGATGCTTAGCTGCCCACCCAGCGCCTCGGCGCGCTCCTCCATGGACGTGATCCCCAGCCGCGTCGCCCTTATCTGCGCGTCTGCCGGGTCGAACCCCGCCCCGTCATCCGATACCGCGAGCCGCGCCGTGCCTTTCGTCAGCGTAAGCTCGACCTCGATCCTGCCGGCCTGCGCATGCTTCAGCGCGTTGCTCAGCGCCTCCTGCGCGATGCGATAGATCTCAAGCTCCACGGCAGGCTGCGGCCGGACCCACCCGCTCTCCTTGAAGCCGATTTCAGTGCCGTAGACTCGTCGCAGGACCTCCAGGTGCTTTCGTAATGTAGCCGTCAGCCCATCGGCCTCTAGTTCCGCCGGCCTCAGTTCAAAAATCAGTGATCGCATCTCCTGGACAGCCGTCCGGGCCATCTCGCGGAGCTCCTCGAGCTTCGCCTTGGCCTGGGCCGCATCTCGTTCCACGAGCATTGCGGCCGCGTCCGCCACGAGAGACATGCTAAAGAGCGTCTGGCTCACCGAATCGTGGAACTCCCGCGCCAGCCGGTTGCGTTCCTCAACGACCGAAAGCTCCCGGCTGCGCTCGAACAACCGCGCGTTCTCGATCGCGATCGCGGAATGCGCCGCCAACATCTCGATTGTCGATTGGTCATCTCGTGTGAACTCATCCGCGCCGATCTTACACGTGAGGTAGAAGGCCGCGATCACGTTCCCCTTGGAAACGATCGGCACGCCGAGGAACGATGTCATCGCCGGGTGAACCGCCGGCCACCACTCGAAGCGGGGGTCCTTGCGGATGTCCCGCGTGCGGTAAGGCGCTGTCTCGGCCAGCATCGCGCCAAGGAGCCCGTGGGTTCGCGGCAGCGGTCCAATCGCTTGCATCAGCTCGTCGCTCATGCCCGATGTGATGAACTGCGCGAATCCGCCTTCGCCATCGGGAATGCCCAGTGCCGCGTATTGCGCATGCACCAACACCCGCGCGCTCTCCACGAGCTTCTGGAGAATGCTTTCCGTTCGCAGCTCGGAGGTCATGGCCAGGACAGCGTCGCTCATCGCTTTAAGCAGCGAAGAGCTGTCGCCGTCAGCGCTCGCCGGGAGACCGTCCGCCATCGCAGCATCAATGTTAGCAGGGACACGCGGCGGTGAGTGTCGACTGATGAGTGCTGGGCGCTACCTCCGCCGCACGAGCATCACGCCGTCGCGCACCGTCAGCACCACCTGCGTGACGCGCTCATCGCTCGAAACGTGCTGGTTGAAGGCAACGATCGCACGGTCGCTATCTTCCTTCGGGTTGAGGACGCGCCCGCTCCAGAGGACGTTATCGACCGCGATCATCCCCTTTGGCGAAAGCAGTCGCAAAGCCTCCTCGTAGTAATTGACATAGTTCTCTTTGTCCGCATCGATGAACGCGAGGTCGAACCCCGGCTCGAGCGAGCGCATCGTCTCAAGCGCCGGACCCTGGCGCAGGGATATCTTGTGACCGTGAGGACTGCGCGCGAAGAAGCGGAGCGCGATTTCGATCGCCTTAGGGTCGACGTCGCAGGTGACTAGCTCGCCGTCTTCGGGCAACGCCGCCGCCATCATTTGGGCGGCGAATCCCGTGAAAGTGCCGACCTCGAGCACCCGCCGCGCTCCCATCGAGGCGATCAGCATCTGGAGCAGCGTCCCCTCCAACTGCCCGGAAAGCATCCGCGATTGGCTGCCAAAACGCTTCTGAGTGACCGAGATCAGTTCTTCCAGCAGCGGGGGAAGCGGCGTCGTGTGCGCCATCGCGTAGCGCTCGATCTCCTCCGGTACGAGTGTCAGCAGGTCATGAGACGGGGCCGGCGCTCGGTTCTTGGCTCTGGGTTCTCTCAACTGAGCTCGGCCTCCAGCATCTCCAGGCCCATCGGCCCCAGCGCCAGCGCTTGCGTGTGAAACGCCTTCAGGTCGAATGACGCCCCCATTCGCTTTCGAGCTGCCTCGCGGGCGTCCAGCCACTTTCGCTCTCCCACCTTATACGATATCGCCTGCGCCGGCCATCCGAGATAGCGAACGATTTCGCTCGCCAGGAACTCCTTCTGTCGCTGAGTGCGCTCGGCCGCGAACTGCAGCATGAGATCGTGGCCCCACAGGTCGCCCGGGTGGAACCGCTCGCTGTGTGGTATGGGCAGCTCAAGGTGAACGCCGATGTCGATGACGACGCGCACACAGCGCAGCGCCTGCGCGCTTAACATTCCCAGGAGGTAGTCCGGGTTCTCTAAGTACCCTAACTCACCCATCAAGCGCTCGGCGTACAAAGCCCAGCCCTCACCATGGCCGGAGACGAACGTCAGCATGCGCTGGAAGCGTGACAACTCGTCACCCAATGCCTGGGCGCCGCCTACCTGGAGGTGATGCCCTGGAACGCCCTCGTGGTAGGCGATGCTCACGTCGCCCCATTTTGGGAATCGCGTGATGCCATCCACGGGCCACCACGTCCGCCCAGGCCGCGAGAAGTCCTCGGACGGGCCGGTGTAGTAAGGGATCAGCGCGCCGCCTGCCGGGGGGATCATCACCTCGATCTGTCGCACTTTCTCGTCGATGTCGAAGTGGGTGCCCTGAAGCGATGCGATCGTTTCGTCGTGCAACACCTGGAGCCACTCGTGGTACGCTTCGACGCCCTCGACCGCGCGCGCCGGATCTGAATCCAGCACCTCTGTTGCCTCTGCCACCGTGCCGCCGGGCACGATCTGTGTCGCCGTCTTCTCCATCTCGCGCTCCACGCGGTGCAGTTCGTCCCAGCCCCATGCGTACGTCTCCCGCAGGTCCATCGTCGCACCCAGGAACATGCGTGAAAGCAGCGTGTAGCGCTCCTCGCCCGCCGCCTCGCGCTCCGTCGCCTGCGGCCAGTACTCGTCGCGCAGCCAGCGACCCATCTCCGCGTAGCCTTCTTGCGCCAGGCGCGTGCCGCGCCCCAGGTCTGTTCGCAATGCCTCCGATCCCACGTCCAATCGCTCGAACTGCCTGACTAGGCCCGCGAAGGACCCGTGCTCCCCGCTCGCGACCTCACACTGGCGGACCCCCTCGAGCGCCTGCCGCCGCGACGCCGCCACGCCGCGGCGCAACCCTTCCGACAGCGTCTCGCGGTATCCGGCGAGCGCCCACGGTACCAGTGGGAGCCGCGCGGCGATGTTCGACCATTGCTCTTCTGTGCTTCGGGGCATCTGGTCGAACACCTGCCGGGTTTCCTGCAGGGGGCTGGCGATGTTGTTCAGCGCGCGAAAATGCTCTCCCACCTCGAACAGATCGAGGTGCACGCCCAGCCGTTCCTGGATCACGGCGAGCGCTAGCCGGTCGCGTTCGCCGTCGACCGGTACACCCTCGAGTTCGTCGACGGTCTGCCGGTTGAGGGAGGCGATGGCCGCCGGTCCGTCCGGCGAACAGTCCGTCATCTCTCGCTCGTGTCCCGGCACGCCGATCGCGGTGGCGAGGTTCGGGTCCAACGCGGCTATCTGATCGACGTAGCGGTGAGCGATCTCGAAGATTCGGGACATGGCTCACGTATCAAACCAGCAAACGGTGGCGAGACGCAACCGCGCCCGGATCGATATCCTACAGCGCGCGAGCGCGTCTAATCGCGACGGGTCAGTTGGCCGGGATCCAGTCGGCGACTTCGTCGCGCCCGGCGCTTTCGGTAATGCGGCGTTGGTCGCTTCCGTCCGCGTTCATGACGTAGATCTCCGAGTCGCCGTCGCGGTCGGAGGAGAAGGATATCCGCTGCCCGTCCGGCGACCATTGCGGGCAGCGGTCCGCCCCGTCATTAGAGGTAAGCTGGCGCACGTTTGCGCCGTCGTTGTCCATGACATAGACGTCGAAGTCGCCGTCACGGTCGGAGACGAAGGCTACCTGCCGGCCGTCGGGCGATTGCTTCGCCTCTGCCTCTGTGCCTTCGCTATCCGTCAGGGCAACCGTCCCGCTACCGTCCAGAGGCATGCGGTAGAGCTCGAAGGCGCCGCTGCGGTTGCTCTCGAATAGGACGGCCTTACCGTCGGCGGCGAAGCTGGGCGTGCTGTCCCAAGCATCCTGAGTCTCCGTCAGGGGCGTCTCCTCACCGGTTTCGGGGTCGATCAGCCAGATGTCCGCGTACGGCTTTTCGCCCTCGGGAATGATGGTGCGCTGGAAGACGATGCGCCGTCCGTCCGGGGACCACTCGCCGTAGTCGTCCAGGACTCGCTCCGCGCGGTCGGCGCTGAAGGTGAGGCGGCTGACGTTGGACCCGTCTATATCCATGAGATGGAGCTGGGAGCTGTCCCCGCTCGCCCGTTGTGAGGCGAAGACAACCCTCTTGCCGTCCGGGCTGCCGTCTGGCTCGTAGTCGCGGCCTGGTTCGTCGGTGAGCTGCGTAACGGTGCCCCCGTCGAGGGCTGTCAGGTAGATGTCGGCATCGCCGTCGCGTTCGGAATGGAACACGAGCCTGACGCTTGTGTCATTGTTGCCGCTACAAGCGACTAGCAGGAGCGACGCGATGAGAACGAGAGGCCAGCCTGCCCGCAGATAGCGAAGCGAGGCTCTTGCCGACATCCTCAGCTAGGGCCGTCCGGCGGTCAGCGTGCGCGTTTGAGGGCCACGACGCCCCCGAGGCAGGCGAGCCCGGCGGTCACGAAGACGGCGGCAGCCGCCCACGGCAGACTCGAACCGCCGCCCGTCTGCGAGCCCGTCGGCGGAAGGGCCGCCGGCGCCAGGGTCGGCGTTGAGGTCGGAGCTGCGGTAGGAGCCAGCGTGGGCGAAGGTGAGGGAGTCGGCGTCGGGTTGATCCATGTCTTCGTCACGTTATCACAGTCAAGAGGCGCCTGAAGGCCCGGGGCAGCGCGGTTGATCAGCGGGAAGAAGATGCAGACTTGTATGGTGTCCGTGCCGGGACCGCCGCTACCTGTATACGTGAACGTGGCCTGCCCGTTGGCGTCGGTCGTGCCCTGCCCGGTAGCGCCCTGGTTAGGCCCGCCGGCTAGCACGTCGAAGTTCACTCCGTAGCCCACAAGCGGGTTGCCGGAGACCGAGTCGGTGGCGGTGGCAGTGATGGTGTGGTCCGTGTTTACGACGTTCGTGGCCGACGCTGGGGAGGCCTGAACGAGGTAGACTATGGTGCCGTGGGCGCTCCGTTCGGCCGCAAGCGAGGTGAAGGCTAAGCCGGCGACGACAAGGGCCGCAACGCCGAAACCAAGCGTGATTCGTCGTGTCATGATGCTTCCTCCCGTTCGTCAGGGAAACCGGCGGGCCGGCGGGTGCAGGCTCGCCGGCAGAATAAACGCGGCCCGGACGGGTGCGGTTAACTCGCCTTGCCCAGGCGGGCGGAATTGAGCACATTCTGGGCTTCTAGCAGCACGCGCGCAACCGCCTTCGCGGTGACGGTCGCCGTTTAAATCCGGGGAACCCGCCGAACCAACGATAACTGTCGTCGGTCTGACCCGCTAACCCACGACCACACCGAACGTTCTCAGT
>CAYZLC010000008.1:0-1052 GCA_964479365.1 uncultured Dehalococcoidia bacterium | reverse complement strand
CGGCGGGTGCAGGCTCGCCGGCAGAATAAACGCCGCCGGGACGGGTGCGGTTAACTCACCTGCCCAGGCGCGGGGAATCCAGTACAACGGTGGGCCTCAAGAGCACGCGCGCAACCAGCTGCGCGGTGACGGTCGCAGTTAGAATATGGCAACCCTCCTAGCCAACGATACCTGTCGCCGGTCTGGCTGCTAACCCACGACCACACCGAACGTTCTCAGTCAGGGAGGATAACAATGGAAACCAACGAACCAGCCACCCCCGAGCCCGACGCAACGCCGCCGCCCGAGGCCGCGCCGCCACCACCGCCGGCGCCCGCCGTGGAGCCGCTATCGGGCCCGCAGCCAAGCGTGCCGTTCCCGCTCCAGCAGGGCGAGCATGTCTTGGCGCTTGTGCGCAGGCACTGGTGGTTCCTCTGGCCGTTCACCGTATGGCTGGTGATTGTCGCCTTCGCTCCAGTGGCTGTGCTAGCCTGGCTGTTCGACGCGATTGGCGTCCTGGACAACCTCGACTGGTTCTTCTGGATCCCGGTCGTCATCTGGACCGCCTACTGGGGCATTCGCGCGCTATTCAACTGGTACCGCTATCAGAATGACATCTGGGTCGTGACCAATCAGCGCCTCGTCGACGTCTTCCGGACCAATCCGTTCAACAAACGGATCACGACAGCAGACCTCGTGAACATCCAGGACATGAGGGTGGAAAGGCGCGGCATCACGGCGACAGTGCTCGGTTACTCGGACCTGCTTTGCAGCACCGCCGGTACGGACGCAGGCCGGTTCGACATCAGCGGCGTGCCTCAGGCAGAGGAACTGCAGCTCCTCATCGACCGCGAGCGGGACCGGGAGCGGATGCGGCGAGAGTGAGCCGCAGATGACCGCAGATTTCCCGCAGATGAACGCAGATACTTAGATGATGCGTCTCGGGACAGGTTCGCCTGTCCTCGCGTCTCTATTTTGTGCGCCTAATCAGCGTAATCAGCGGCTGGCGTTTAGCGGATGAACTCGCGGACCTGGCCGTATACCGCCGCGCTGTCTTTGACGCCGGAGTGGCT
>CAYZLC010000007.1:4366-20320 GCA_964479365.1 uncultured Dehalococcoidia bacterium | reverse complement strand
GGACGTGCCGATCAACCCGGGCAACTCCGGCGGGCCGCTAGTGGATGCGCAGGGCCGAGTCGTCGGTATCGCTACGGCGATCATGCCATACGCACGAGGGCTCGGCTTCGCTGTGCCCGTGAGCACCGTCCTCGGCGCCCTCGCCCGTTTTCGCGAACCGCGTTCGTCTGACGACCACCGCCTCGGGATTAGCGGTATGACCTACCCGTTGGATGAGCGCATCGCCCGGGAGCACAAGCTCTCGCAGACGAGCGGCATCCTGCTACTGGAAGTCGTGCCGGGCTCGCCGGCGTCGCGCGCCAGCCTGCGCGTGCAGGACATCATTCTCTCGATCGACGGCACGGCCATTGTCGCCGCCACGGACATCAGCGAGCGCCTGAAGCGCGCAGCCGCCGGGGACGGCATCGATGTAACGTTCCTGCGCGGCTCGCGCCTCGGCCGCACGAAGGTGGTTCTGTAATGCAAGACGAGGCTTGGGACCACAACGAGGAGCCCTGCTACGTCATCAGCGTGGCGGCGCGAATGGTGGGCCTGCACGCCCAGAGCCTGCGCCACTACGAGCGGGTCGGCCTTGTTCAGCCGAGCAGGTCGAACGGGCGCCAACGATTGTACTCGCAATCGGATGTCAATCGGCTGCGGCACATACAGCGCTTGATCCAGGACCTGGGGTTGAACCTCGCGGGCGTGGAGGTCATTATCCGCATGAGCGAGCGTATTCGCCAGATGGAGGACGAGATGGCACGCCTGCGGACGGAGTTGCAGTCGTATAGAGATAGAGTGCTGCCGATGGTTCCGGATAGGGAGAGTGAGCGTTGAGCGGTTCGCGAATACTGGGCGCGATCATGATCGGTCTCGGCGCGGGCCTGATCGTCGGCATTCTCGTCGGCGCGATCCTGCTCGCCGAAGACGCGAACACGCCGGCCCCCGCCGCCGGCAGCGAAGAGACATCGGCCCCGAAAACCGATACACCGAAGGCGACGCCGGAGCCGGCGCCGCTACCGACAGAGAGCCCGGAGTGGGATCCGTGCTCCAAGCCGCGGCTCTGCGACTTCCTCGATAGACTTGACGGGCGTCTGCGCGCCCACGACGTGGACGGCGTTATGGGAGTGATCAAGTTCGACGAAATGCGCTGCGGCACTCCCGAAACGAACCAATACGAGGGCATCTTTCCGATCGAATGTCGCGATTGGCCGTACGACAACCCGATCCCTACCGTCGGGTACGCCCAGCAGGACAGGGCCGGGCACCCGGTCAGCCGCTGGGCGGTGCGCGACGAGCTGGGCCGGTTCATATCAGGGAGCGAGTCAGACTGCTTCGGCGAGGCGGTGGATACCGAACGGCGCGTGACGGTCGTCGTCTCGCCGCCCGACCCAACGCTTTACTGGAACGGAGAGGTGAGCCTCTTGATCGGAGCACGCCTCGACTGTATCCCCGCCTTCGCTGCGGATAGCAGCCAGCGCTACCTCTTCAACCTCCGGCCAAACGAGGGAGGCGAGTGGCAGATCGAATCGATCGTGGAGGTCCCGTTCGATACTTGCGACCATCCCTACTATCGCGCCGCCGGGGTAGAGCTGCGCTACTATCCGCTCGGGTCGGGCCCACCAGCGATCGTAACTTCGCTGGCGACGGTAATATGCTGGGTTAAGGCGGGATGATGCGCTGCATTGAACGGTTCCGCCCGATGAAGAATGACCACGTAGGGCTTGCCCCTAGGTATGCGCCCCGACGGGGGCCGGATACGGTCGGCCCGCGCCAACACTGAAATACGAGGTAACAACAATGATGAGACAAGACAGGTTCACAGAGGGCGCCCAGGAGGTGCTGGCCGAGAGCCAGAACCTGGTGCGAACTGAGCGCCATTCGCAATGGGACGTGGAGCACGTCCTGATGGCGCTGCTCACTCACGAGCGCGGCATCATGCCGGCGCTCTTCGAGAAGCTCGGCGTGGATACCCGAAAGTTGCGCGACGGCGTCGCGAAGTCGCTGGCGAAGACGCCGAAGCTGCAGTACGACGTCGTGCAGATCTATACGACACCGCGCATCGTGCGCATGCTAGAGGCCGCTAACGCAGAGGCCGAGCGGCTGAAGGACGAATACGTCGGCGTCGAGCACATCCTGATCGCTATCGCCGACGAGCGCGAAGGCGATTCGGCGCGAATACTGCGCGAGGCCGGGATTGACAAGGAGCGCATCTACCAGGCGCTCCAGGAGGTGCGCGGCGGCGCGCGCGTAGACAGCCCGACGGCGGAGTCCAAGTACCGTGCGCTTGAGCGCTACAGCATCGACCTGACGGAAGCGGCGCGGCTGGGCAAGCTCGACCCGGTGATCGGCCGCGAGGACGAGATCAAGCGGGTCATGCAGGTGCTCAATCGGCGCACCAAGAACAACCCGGTGATCATCGGTGAAGCGGGCGTCGGAAAGACGGCGATCGCCGAAGGTTTCGCCCAGAAGGTCGTCGCCGGGGACGTGCCGGAGAACCTGAAGGAGAAGCGCGTCCTCGCTCTCGACATGGGCGCGATGGTGGCGGGCTCCAAGTTCCGCGGCGAGTTCGAAGAGCGCCTGAAGGCAGTGATGGACGAGATCAAGCGCGCGGCCGGCGAGGTGATCATCTTCATCGACGAGATCCACCAGGTCGTCGGGGCAGGCGGCGCGGAAGGCGCGATCGACGCCTCAACGCTGATGAAGCCAGCGCTTGCCCGCGGTGAGCTGCACGTCATCGGCGCCACCACGATGGACGAGTACCGCAAGAACATCGAAAAGGACGCTGCGCTGGAGCGCCGCTTCGCGCCCGTCTACATCGACGAGCCTTCGATCGAGGACACGGTCGAAATCCTGAAGGGGCTACGGCCTCGCTACGAGGCGCACCACAAGGTCAAGATCACAGACGCGGCTCTGGAGGCGGCGGCCAAGCTCTCCGAACGCTACATCACGGACCGCTTCCTCCCGGACAAGGCGATCGACCTGATCGACGAGGCTGCCTCGAAGCACGTCATCGAGGCGCAGAGCATGCCCCCGGAGGTGCGAGAGCTGAAGGAGCGCGTCGAGAAGCTCCAGCGGGAGGCAGACGCCTCAGCCGAGCGTGACGGTGCTGATGCCGGCGATGAGATATCGAACGAGCTTGAGGAAGCGCGCGCCGAGTACGAACGGGCGCGGGACGAATGGTTGGCACGAGAGCAGATCGAGCTCATCGTGGATGAGGACGACATCGCCGAGCTGGTGGCGAAGATGACCGGCATCCCCGTCCAGCGGATGCTGGAGGGCGAGCAGGAGAAGCTGCTCGAAATGGAAGAGGGGTTGCACGAGCGCGTGATCGGCCAGGATGAGGCGATTCGTGCGGTCTCGGACGCTATCCGGCGCGCCAGAGCCGGGCTCAAGGACCCGCACCGGCCGATCGGTTCGTTCATCTTCCTGGGCCCCACCGGCGTCGGCAAGACAGAGCTGGCACGCGCCGTCGCCGAGTTCATGTTCGACGACGAGGACGCAATGGTGCGGCTGGACATGAGCGAATACCAGGAGCGGCACACGGTATCGCGGATGATCGGCGCGCCGCCCGGCTATGTGGGCTACGACGAGGGAGGACAGCTGACAGAAGCAGTCCGCAGGCGGCCGTACCGCTTGGTCCTGTTCGACGAGATCGAGAAGGCGCACCCTGAGGTGTTCAACGTCCTCCTCCAGCTCCTCGACGACGGCCGGCTGACGGACGGGCACGGCCGTACTGTGGACTTCCGCAACACCGTCGTGATCATGACCTCCAACCTGGGCAACGAGCAGTTCCAGCGGCCCTCGCTCGGGTTTGTGCCATCGGCGAAACCCACCCAGACGGAGAAAGAGCGGCAGAAGGCAGAAGTAGAGAAGGCACTGCGCCAGACGTTCCGGCCGGAGCTTCTGAACCGCATCGACGAGATCATCGTCTTCGATCCGCTAACTGAAGACGACCTAAAGCAGATCGTAGAGCTGCTGCTAACGGATGTGCGCGAACGATTGGCGGATCGCAGAGTCGACCTCGAGCTTACCGATCCCGCCAAGGCTGCTCTGGTGAAGGAAGGCTATGATCCCGTCTACGGCGCGCGTCCGCTGCGCCGGACGATCGAGCGTCGCGTGGCGAACCCGCTCTCCCGCCGCATCCTCGCGGGCGAGTTCGCCGAAGGCGAGACGGCGCTAGTGGACTATGAGGACGGCGAGTACGTATTCGGCAAGAAGGAAGAGGCCCGTAGGCGGGAGAAGGCGAGCGCGAGAGGCTAGAGGCTGCGCCGCGAATGACGCAGGGGCACATCACGCTGCGCCGCTACCATGGTCTCGTCCGCTCAGCGCCGCTAAGAGGCCGGCACCAATTTGAAGTCAAACTGTGCCGTGCAGAACGGGCGGTCTACGTTCTTGCTCTTGAACTCCTCCCGGCTGTCGTGCTTCTGGAGCCGCACCACGAGTTCCGGCTTCGGGCAACCCTCGACTACGTCGTCATGCAGCCACGGATCACCTTCGAAGTACATCTGGGTAGTCAACGGCAGGTAGCCGTCGCTCGACACCTTGAAGTGGATGTGCTTTGGACGCCAGGCGTGATGACCGAGCATGGCCAGGATCCGGCCGGTGGGCCCATCTTTGGGGATTTCGTAAGGCTGCGGGACGACGGTGCGGAACTCAAAGCTCCCGTCGTCGGCAAGTAGCTTTCCCCGCATGTTGAAGGCGGGCTGGTCCGGATCCAGGTGGTCGTATAGCCCGTTGCCAGCAGTCTGCCAGATATCGAGAAGCGCGCCTGGGATCGGTGCGCCACTCTTGGCGTCACGGACCTGGCCCGAGACGAAGAGGATATCGCCAGGCTCGCTGTCCCTGCCCAGCCGATACGGACGCGAGCGGGCGGGTGCTCCGTCGATATAGAAGGGGCCGAGCTCGTTCGAAGGCGTGCCGCCCATCTGGTTGTAATGTTCGTACGTTACGTTGTCGACGGTCACGCCCAGGAATACGTCGAACCAGAGCGGGACTTCGTATTCCAACCTGCCCATTTCGCCCACGAGGTCAATAACAGATCGGTACTCCGGCTCAGTAATGCGGTGCTTGACGATCAGCTGTCGCAAGGAGTCGACCAAGTCGCCGAATATGAGCTTTACCCTTTCGTTGGTCATCGTCGCCTGTTCCAGAGCCATTGGAATCCTCCTCACTGCAGGCGTCACCATCCGCGCGGGGCAGCAGTGATCGTATCACTTTATGGCACGTCTGGAATCGTTTTCGGCGACGCGGATCTCATAAATGGGAGGAATCCGCTGCCGGCGAGGCGACGGATGGCGAACCCGCTATCGCGCCGCATCCTCGTCGGCGAGTTCGCCGAAGGCGAGACGGCGCTGGTGGACCACTCGGACGGGGAGTACGCGTTCGAGAAGAAGCGCGAGCGCGTGAAGGCGTGGGGCGCTAGATCAGATCTCGCCGAGGGGCGCACGGCCGTGCGCCCCTCGGTCCTCGCTGGCTTACTTGTCGGGGGAGGCCTTGTCGCCATCGCTGCTGCGCACCCAGGAGTTGCGGCGCAGGAACTGCGGCACGCGCGCTCCCGCGCGCTCGACGGCTTCGCGGGCGTCTCCGAGCCCCTGGCGCAGGAGCGCCCGGCTCTCGCGCTGCGTCTCGACAGCATCCTCGAACCACTCGCGGGAAAGCGCGAGCGTCCGCGTCTGCGCGTTGCCTATCGCGTCAGAGACTGCTTCGTAGATGCCGGTTACGTCCGCCGGGTTCGTCACCCAGCGGCGGCCGGCCTCCAGCCAGTCGCGGTTGCCCTGCCGCGCACTCTCGATGAGGCTGCGCGTGAAGCGATGATTGCGGTCTGTGCTGCTGCGTATGGCATCGAAGATGCCGGCCTGGCGCTCAAGGATAGCGTTGCTTAGGCGGTCTGTGGCCGTGGCTTCACGCGTTGCGGGCATGGTAGTCCTCCTGGGGTGCTACTACATGGAGTGCTGCGTTAGCGGGGATGCACGTCGCGTACATTCTAAAACGCAGACCGGGCACGACGCAATATGAAATAGTGCGCATCAATCGATTGGGCTCCTCCCCTCGAACTGCGGGCGCGGCCGTGAATCGTCTGTGCCTTGCTTGCCGTATATGGGAAGGGTTGCCCTATAATGTACTCAGGTGTTTTCCGCCCAGTTCCCTTATTTGGTTGAGTAAGCTTGCGCATCGCCCTCGGCAGCGACGAACGGTCGCATCTCACGGATTTCGTTGAGGATGAGCTACGGCGTCGCGGCCACGACGTCGAGCTTTTCGGCCCTCTAAACGGCGATCCGAGTCCGTGGCCCGAGGTGGCCGAGATGGTCGCCGGACGCGTCGCCGAAGGCCGCTCCGACGAGGGTGTGCTCTTCTGCTGGACTGGCACAGGTGTATCGATCGCCGCAAACAAGGTTCCCGGCATCCGGGCCGCCCTCTGCGCGGACGCAGAGACGGCCCGCGGGGCGCGGGCGTGGAACCAGGCAAACGTCCTTTGCCTGAGCCTGCGCGGCACGTCCGAAACCGTCGCGCGGGAGATACTGGACGCCTGGTTCTCCGCGGAGGCGGACGCGACCGAAGACGGGAACGTGGAGAAAGTGAACGCGTTGGACCGCCGATATCGCGCGGCTGACGCGTCGAGGGCAGGGGGTAAGAAAGGCAGCATGGTTTGACGCAGGATGGGAAGCGAAGGCGGGGCCGCCGACGAGGCCGTCAGGAAGAGCAAGGGAAGACGGGCCCGCCCCAGGAGGAACAGCAGCGGGAACCGGACGACCTCGAGGTCTTAGAAGAGAGCGAAGCGCCCGGCGTAACCCCATCGCGGTTCAGCTTCCGGCGCCGCCGCAGCGGCGGCTCCACGACCGGCGAAGGCGAGGCGGAGCGGCAACAGCCGCGGGAGCGAGCTGCGGCGAGTTCGTCCGCGCCCTCCACCTCACCCATGGATTTCTGGCGCAGCGGCCAGGCGAGGACTTACCGCGACCCGCAGGCAGCGCGCAAGAAGATGGGACTCTGGCAGCGCATCGCCGGTTTTCACTTCCCGGCCTGGATGCCGGTGGCGACGATCAGCCTCGTCGTCATGGCTATCCTAGTGGGCCTTTTCGTCATCCGGGGTGCCGCGGCCAGTCCCAGGATTGGTGACCATTGGCACGCGCCTTACGCCATCTTCATTGGCGACGAACTTCAACCTCGTATCCAGGAAGTCGTCACGCAGGAGGGGACCCATACTCACGGTGACGGGATGATCCACTCTCACCCGCACATTCCCGTGGGGGAGGGCTCCGGCGCCGCGCTGGAGCACTTCTTTGGTGACCAGGGCGGCAAGCTCACCAACAGAGAAATGCGGATACCGGGCCGCAAACAGACGTACAAGAACGGGGACGAGATCAACGGCCAACGCGCTGAATTGCGCATCCTGAAGGGCGACAGCGGCATTCACCCGCTGGGCGGCGACTTCAACCGCGCGATCCTGGCCTGCAACGCCCAGCCCGAGTCCGCCTTTCAGGAAGTGAACTCGCGCTACGTCGTGCAGGACGGCGACTGCATCCGCATCATCTTCGGTCCGCCGACCGTGGAACCTGTCATTGAGCCCGACCGCACGATCATCGACCCATCGCAAGCAGGCCGCGAGATACGGATGGACGTGGCCGGCAGCGGTGGGACGACAGCGTTCTCGCCCGCATCCATTGACCTCAAGGCCGGCGAGACCGTCAAGGTCGTGCTGAAGAACAGCAGCACGGAAGGGGCGTTCCACGGACTGCGTTTCAGCGGCGCCGATCGCGAATACGGCACCAGCGACGACTACGTGCTGTCGAACATCGATCCCGGCGTCGAGGACTTCGTCGTAATCAAATACGACGCCGTCGGCGAACACGAGTTCCGCGACGAGCAGACGATCGAAGGAGTAACGCCGGCCACCGGCAAGGTAATCGTCGGCGAGCCGGAGGCTTCGCCTGCGCCGGGCGCCACGCCGACGCCTGTGCCGGCTGACCTCTCGATCGACCTCTCGACGACCGATACGGCTTTCGAGCCAGCGGCGCTGACCGTTGACGCTGGGAAGTCGTTCCGCATCACCCTGGCGAACAACGGCAGCTTCATCCACAACCTTCGGATCGCCGGGCCAGACGGATCGTTTCGGACGGCAGACGACATCGCCATCGCAACACCAGTGAACCCCGGCGGCCGGGGCGAGATCATCGGCAAGATTGACGCGCCCGGAACGTATGCGTTCCGGGACGACTACAACCAGACGATCATCACCGGCACTCTCACCGTCCAGTAGGGCTGGACCGCCAGTTGAATAGCGTGGAGCTGAGGCGGTTGGCCATGGTGGTCTGTGCCGCTGCCGCCGCGGTTCTCTTCGCTGTTCTGATCGTGCTCACCCTCGAGGTAGCCGCTGGCGGGGACGCCGGCCCGCGCGTGGGCGATCACCGGCACGCCCCATATTCAGTCTTCGTGTGCGGACAAAGGCAGCCACCGATCGCCGAATTCCCTCATTCCAGCGGCATACACACACACGGCGACGGCATAATGCACATGCACCCGCGCACACCGCAGGGTGAAGGGCGTGGCGCCTCCGTCGCGCAGTTTTTCAAGAACGCGGGCGGCTGGGTCGATCCCGCGCTGACACCGGAAGGGTGCGCGATAGATTACTCCCACCCAATCGTTCTGCGCGGTGACAGCGGCACCCATCCGCTCGGCCAGGGCTTCGCCGATGCGAGCGCCGTCTGCGACGGCAAGCTGGAGCCGGAGTTCGAGCAGGCGGGCGCCGGTTACGTGCCGCAGGACGGCGACTGTATCCGGATAGTGTTTGGGCCGCCGCCGGGCGAGTAACGATGGCGCCCCGGCAAGGCGTCTAATGATACGAGATGTCGGCCGCGGCGCCTTGCGGCGCGGCGCTACATTCCTGTGCAACTCTTGACAGAGCTAACGGTTGCCGTATACTGGTATCGCTTCTCTTTAGGGGTAAGGAGGACCACATATGCCCGTAATCACCATGTCGGGCAACATAGCCAGCGGCGCGCGCGAGGTCGGTCAGGCCGTCGCCCGGGAGCTGGGGATCGGCTTCGTTGACCAGCAGTTGATGGTGGAGGCCGCCCAGCGCTGCGGCGTCCCCGTCGGCACTGTCGCTGAGCACGACGAGCGACGGGGGAGCTTTCGCGAGAGGCTGGCGTCGGTTCTGCTCACCGTGCTGGAGCGCTCCGCCGCATCGGGAGCAGACCCGCTCGCGGGAGCGTCCGGCCTGGAGGCGATCCTTTCGCGCTCGTACGCCGACTTGGCGGCGGATGAGCCTCAGCTGAGCGACTCTCTCTATCTGGAGACGATGACGGCAATCATCCGGGAGCTGGCGGCGCGCGGGGATGTGGTGATCCTGCGCCGCGGCAGCCAGATGATACTGGCGGATATGCCACGCGGGCTCCACGTCCTCTGCGTGGCCCCTCGGAAACTGCGGGCGAACCGCCTGGCGGGGCGCGACGAAATCGGGATGGAGGAAGCGATGCGCCGCGCCCAGGAGAGTGACCGCGCCCGCTGCGCCTTCTACAAGAAGTTCTGGCGCGTCGAGGTCGAAGACCCCAAGCTCTACGACCTGACGATCGACACCTCGCGGCTTTCGTACGACATCGCAACGCAAGTGGTGGTCGTGGCGGCCAATGCGAAAACGGAAGAAGTCCAGACGGCCTAGCTCCGCTGGCTACATGGCCGTCATTCTAAGCAACGCCCACGTCATCTGACAGAATGCCTGTCTACGCGAAGGAATCTGGGGAGGGCGGAGAGGCGGCTCAGGCGGTTCGCAAACGGTGGGTCCGTGCCCAGCAGTCTACGTCGAAGGCGCGGTAGCGCCGCTCTCGAGCTGCGCCAGCAATCCCTTCAGGTACGCCTCCGCCCGCTCCAGCCGTGCCTGCATGCCCCACGGGTTGTCTGGCGCCAGCGGCAGTCCCCAACCGCGAGCCTCGGCGCCTTCGCCTACGATCTCCAGGAATCCGCTCTCTTCTGTTGACGCCTCGCCGAATAGGGTGGCCAGCAGGTGATGCGTCGCATCTACCCATTTGCCGTAGTCGTAGGAGACGGGACCGCGGCCGCGTAGCCCGGGGACGGCGTCCAACTGGCGGCGCAGCTTCTCGCTGGTCGTGGACATATCGCTGTCAGCGTAATGGTGCGGGCGGGGAACGGGCAAGACTCTATTCGCCTCCTGGCCCAGTGCGGTCGCTAGACGCCAGCTGCCGAGATTCTTCGCTTTAGCGAGCCAAGCGCTCGCTCAGAATGATGGGTAATCGCTAGGCTTCGATGTCGAAACGGCCCCAGCGGCGCTCATGGTCCGCCTCGAGGTCCCGGAAGCGCGCCAGAAATCGCCGCGAGAGCACGGAGTTCAGCGTGAGGACGTAAGCGTCCTCGTGGTTATCTGAGTAGTAGCGCGGACGCAGCCCTACCCGCTGAAAGCCGTACTTCTCGTAAAGCGCCAGCGCCGGCTCGTTCGAGACGCGGCACTCCAGCGTCACGAGCGCCTGGCCCCTCGCCTGCGCGTGCTGGATGGCCTGGATCAGTAGCAGTTCGGCGATGCCCTGCCGGCGGTGGCTCTCACGAACCGCTACTGTCACGATGTGCGCCTCGTCCGCCAGCATCCACACACCCGCAACACCGGTGACCAGCTCAGCGCGTTCCTCGGGCGGGGGAAGCTCGCGCTCCTCCTCGCTCGCCAGGATGTGCCGAAGCTCGCCGAAGAGCCGGCCGAAGGCGCCGTGATGCCCCACCTCGTGAGCTTCTGCGCCTGCAAAGGACTCTGGGTTGCGCTGTACCACGACGAGATAGTGCGCGAGGCGGTTCTGCTCCAGCTCCCGCTTGTAGGCCGTCGGAGGCCACATCGTCGGGAATGATTCACGTTCGATCTCGAAGACCTGCGGTATGTCCTCCAGGCGCATCGGCCGGAGGGCCTGGCGCGTAGCTATCCGCATGGAGACATTATGAGGAGAGCAAGGAGCTTAGGAGCAAGGAGATTTGTACTATCAGCTATCAGCTATCAGCTATCAGCTATCAGCTATCAGTTATCGGTTCCTGAGAACTGAGAGCTTACAACTGACAACTCACGACCTTTACGTGTGCGTGAGGGTTCGCTAGAATCGAATCAGTCGCGCGAGCGTTACCCCTTTCTACGACCTTATGTATTCGTTACGGCTACTGAGATTCCTGCGCGCCTACTGGCGAAGGACGGCGCTGGCCGCCGTCTGTGTGCTCTCGTCAGGCGCCGCTATGCTCGTCATGCCCCAGCTCATCGGCTGGGCAATCGACTATGGGTTGGCTGTTGAGGGAGCGGGCGATTTCCGCGTAGCCACGGGAGACCGCGATCTGCTAATTGTGGCGGCCGCGGCGATCGTCGGCGCGGCCCTGCTCCGGGGTGTGTTCGCCTTCGGCCAGACTTACCTGGGTGAATGGATCAGCCAGCGCGTCGCTTACGACATCCGCAACGCCATCTACGACCGGCTCCAGCGCCTTTCGTACGCCTACCATGACCAGCAGCAGACAGGACAGTTGATGTCGCGCGCCACACAGGACGTGGAGGCGGTGCGCTGGTTCGTTAGCATGGGGCTCCTGCGCGGCTCCTACGTCGTCATCCTGCTTATCGCCGTGCTGGTCCTTATGCTCGTCATGAGCTGGCAACTCGCGCTCGTCGTCTGGGCGTTCATACCGCTCATTGCCTGGCGCTCGACTGTGATGGCGCTCACGTTGCGTCCCCTTTGGACGACGATCCAGGAGGGTCTCGCCCGCATCGCCACGGTCCTTCAGGAGGCGCTCACCGGTGCGCGTGTCGTCAAGGCGTTCGCGCGCGAGGAACACGAGGGAGAGAAGTTCCGGCGCGAGGCGGAGGCATTGTTCGAGCACTCGTACGAGTCGAGCCGCATCCAGGCCGTGAACGCGCCGCTGATGAGTGGCCTCTGGCTGCTGGCGACGGCGGCGACGCTCTGGGTGGGCGGCCGGGAGGTCGCAGCCGGCCGGCTCGAGATCGGAGAGCTCACGGCGTTCCTGTTGTACCTCGCGCTTCTCCAGATGCCGGTGCGCGCCCTCGGCTGGATCATCATGATCGCCTCGCGGGCCAACGCCGCCGGACAACGCATCTTCGAGATCCTCGACGCTGAGTCCGCCGTCAGAGAGAAGCCGGGCGCCGTCGAGTTGGATGGTGTGCGCGGCCACGTTCGCTTCGAGGACGTCTCGTTCGCTTACGACGCGATTAGCCCCGTGCTCTCCCACGTGGATATCGAAGCCCAACCGGGGCAGGTCGTAGCGCTGATGGGGCCCACCGGCAGCGGCAAGACCACAGTCGTCAACTTGATGCCCCGCTTCTACGATGTGTCGGGCGGGCGCATCACGATCGACGGCCTCGATACTCGCGACATGACTCTGGGGTCGTTGCGACAGGCTATCGGGACGGTGCAGCAAGACGTCTTCCTCTTCTCAGCCACGATCCGCGACAACATAGCCTACGGCGCCGTAGGTGCGACCGATGAGCAGATTGAGGACGTGGCGAAGGCGGCCCACATCCACGAGTTCATCGTGTCTCTGCCTGACGGCTACGACACGTGGGTGGGCGAGCGAGGAATTACGCTCTCCGGCGGCCAAAAACAGCGCGTCGCCATCGCCCGCACGCTCCTGATGGACCCGCGCATCCTGATCCTGGACGACTCGACATCGAGCGTGGACACGCAAACGGAGTACCAGATCCAGCAAACGCTCCAGCGCGTGATGGAAGGCCGCACGACGTTCGTCATCGCCCAGCGCCTGCGAACCGTGAAGATGGCGGACCAGATCCTCGTACTCCAGGAAGGCCAGATCGTGGAGCGCGGCCGGCACGAGCAGCTCGTGCGCCGCGACGGCATTTACCGCCAGATCTACGACCTCGAGCTGCGCGACCAGGAGGAAGCGTTGGCGCCGCCTCCGCCGGAGGAAGAGCCCGTCATGGCGGCGGGGAGCTAACCATGGGTCTCTGGGGCGGACACGGCGCGGGCGGCTGGAGCAGTGGCGGCCATCCCGGCATGCAGCGGCCGAGCGGGCTACGCCGCAGCGTTGACGGCTGGGACGACGAAGAGCTTGGCCGCGTCTACGACCGCAGCGTCATGCGGCGGCTCTTCCCGTATCTGCGGCCGTACAAGCGGCAGGCGACGCTGGCGATTGCAGGGATGCTTGTGTTCGCGGCCGCATCCAGCACGCAACCCTTCTTGATCGGCCTGGCGATCGACAAGTACATCCCCTCCGGCGACCTCGCGGGCGTGGGTTACATCGGCGTGGCGCTGATCGGCCTGTCGCTCTTGAGCTGGTTCGGACAATACGTCCAGCAGGTAACCACGGCCTTCATGGGCCACAACATCCTCCTCACGCTCCGCACCCAGATGTTCGCGCATATCCAGAAGCTCTCGCTGAGCTTCCTCGACCGGAACGAGGTCGGCCGCGTGATGTCCCGTGTCCAGAACGACGTAACCGTCCTTCAGGAGCTACTGACGACTGGGCTCCTGACGATACTGGCGGACTTCGCCGGCCTCACGCTCGTGATCTTCTTCCTGCTCATTCTGGACGTGCAGCTTGCCCTCGTGACGTTCACGGTGATCCCCGTGCTCATCGTCGTGATGGCCTTCTGGCAGGCCCGCGCGCGCAAGGCGTTCATCCGCGTGCGCCAGTCGATCGCGGTCGTGAATGCGAACCTCCAGGAGAACGTCTCTGGCGTGCGCGTTATCCAGAGCCTCTCGCGCGAAGATGAGAACGTCCGCCGCTTCGACCGTGTGAACTCGGACAACCTGAGCGCAAACGTGGAAGCGGGGCGCATCACCGCCGCGGTCATGCCTGCTGTCGAACTGCTGGTCTCTGTCGCGACTGCGCTCGTCATCGCCTACGGTGGCTGGCGCGTCTTCGGTGGGTCGCTCAGTGTGGGCGCACTCGTTGCGTTCGCGCTCTACGTGCAGCGTTTCTTCGACCCCGTGCGCGACCTCGTCCTCCAGTACACGCAGCTCCAGCGCGCGATGGCCGGTGGCCAGCGCATCTTCGAGGTGCTGGACACGAAGCCGGAGATCGTGGACGCGGAGGACGCCGTGGAGCTACCGGATGTGCGCGGCGAAGTAATCTTCGATGACGTCTCGTTCGAGTACGTGCCCGGCATTCCGGTCCTAGACGGCATCGACCTGCGCGTCAAACCCGGAGAGACCGTCGCCATCGTGGGGCCCACGGGTGCCGGCAAGAGCACGCTGACGTCGCTCGTCGCGCGCTTCTACGATGTGTCAACCGGGCGGCTACTGATTGACGGTCACGACATCCGCCACATTCAGCGGCGATCGCTCGCGCGGCGCCTGGGTCTCGTCTTACAGGACCCCTTTCTCTTCTCCGGAACCGTTGAAGACAATATCCGGTATGGACGCTTGGAGGCGACTGGCGAGGAGGTCATGCAGGCCGCAACGACTGTCGGCGCCCACGACTTCATCAAGCGGCTCCCGCACGGCTACGAAACAGTGCTCCACGAGCGGGGGCAGAACCTCTCGCTCGGCCAGCGCCAGCTCATCGCTTTCGCGCGGGCAGTAATCGCGGACCCGCGCATCCTGATCCTGGACGAGGCCACGGCTAACGTGGACACGCGCACCGAGGTCGTCATCCAGCGGGCGCTCAAGCGGCTGCTCAAGGGCCGCACCTCATTCGTCATCGCACACCGGCTGTCGACCGTGCGGGGCGCGGACCGTGTCGTCGTGCTGGAGGGTGGGCGGATCGCCGAGGAAGGCACGCACGCGCAGCTACTGGCGCACGACGGGGTGTACGCGAACCTGTACCGCATGACGTACGAGCAGGCGGACACCGGTGATGGGCACCGTCCGGCGCAGGCTATGGCGTCCGTCCCCGCGGACTAGCAGTGGGGCGTCATTCGCGCCTATCGGCCTCTTGTTCCAGCAGCAGCTCTACCACCCTCGCGAGCCCATTGTAGGCGTAGATCACGTAGTCGCGCGGGTGGAGGTCGAGCGGCTTCAGCTCCTCCTTGCGCAGTGCGACAGGATCAGCCAGCTCGAGGTCGAGCACCGGTAGTTCCTGACCCATGCGTAGCTCGTAAAGCTCGCCGTCAGGAGCGAGGACGACGCAGCCGAGGTCGGGTGATGCGGCGCCCGTCGCCTCGACTTCGATTCCATAAGAGAAAAAGGCGCCGGGAAACGGCGGGAAAGGGTCGAGACCGGCGGCGGCTTCCGCGAGGAGCCGGCGGAGCGTTCCGGCGGTGCGCTCCAGCGCGGTGTCGGCTTCGTCCTTGTACGCGAGCGGGTCTGCAGCCATCAGGGACATTATTGCCTAATTGTTGTTTAAAGTGCTAAAATTTTGTTATGGTGACCGGTAACTTGCACATGCAGTCCACGCGCGGGCGTATCCTCGAGTACCTCCAGCGGCACGGCCGCGGCACTGTCAAAGAGCTGGGACTGCTGCTCAGCCTGACCTCGACTGGCATCCGCCAGCACCTGACCGTGCTCGAACGCGACGGTCTTGTGGCCGCGCGCGAGGAGCGGGGCCGCGTGGGCAGGCCAACGCTAGTATACTCCCTCACCGAAGAGGCGGACGCCCTCTTTCCCAAGACCTACGATGTCCTGGCGAGCGTGCTGCTGGAAGAGATCCGCGCCAGTGACGGTAACGAGAAGCTGCACCATCTGCTGCACAACGTCGCCCAGCGGCTGGCGGCCCCCTACCGCGACCGCGTGGCGGGCAGGTCGATGCCGGAGCGCGTGCAGGAGACCGCACGCATCATGGAAGAGCAGGGCTGCCTCGTGGACGTGACGGAGAGCGAAGGCCAGTACTACATCGATGAGTACACCTGTCCCTTCCCGAAGACTGCCGAGCGCGACCGCGCCGTCTGCGCCCTCCACGTAGACTTCGTGCGCATCCTCAGCGGTGACGACGCCCGCCTCACCCGCAGCCTGCTGCGCGGCGAGCGGGCGTGCACCTACCGCATCCGCCCAACCGCCAAGTCCGCCGCCGCGAGCGGCGCCACCGCGTAAC